>SLOL01000080.1 GCA_007132495.1 Balneolales bacterium | reverse complement strand
CGGATCGTATGAGGAGCTTCCCGAAAACACCCGAAACTTCCTTGAAGCAATTTCGGATTACCTGGATGTTCCCATAAGCATCGTATCCACCGGTCCGGGTAGAGATGAAACCATTATGGTTACCGACCTGTAGCCGTCATGGCTGACACCTTTCGTGTAACATACCGGCTCACATTATCGGATGGCGAATCGCCTGAAGAAAGAATACGCACGATTCAACTGGAACAAAGTGCCGAATTACCGGAAGAGGTTGTCCGGGCCATGGATATCGACCGGGTTACAGGATCGGTAATCCACCAGGAATCCGAAGATGACAATCACGTCCTGGTAACCATCTCCTGGCCGTCCCAAAACCACGGCAATGAAATCACCCAGTTCCTGAACATCCTGTTCGGCAATATTTCATTGAAACAGGGAATAGCCATTACCAATATCTGCTGGGAGGATGTTTCTCCGGATCTGTTCAAAGGTCCCGCATGGGGGATAAGTCGCATCCGTAAAGAGTGGGATATTCCTTCCCGAGCTTTGAGCTGTACGGCGTTGAAACCTTTGGGTTATACCTCCCGGCAACTGTCGGATCTGGCTTACCGGTTTGCATTGGGCGGTATGGATATCATCAAAGACGATCACGGAATTACACAGCAGCAAACAGCTCCATTTCGTGAAAGGGTGACAGCATGTGTCAGTGCTGTGGAGCGTGCCGCCCAGAAGACCGGACGCAGATCGCACTATTTTCCCAATATCACCAGTGAGCCCCATCTGGTTCCGGAACGGTATGAAATAGCCGCCGATCTGGGAGCAGACGGCGTGCTCTTTTCCCCCATGCTGGCCGGTCCGGCACTGATGCATTACCTGGCACGTTCAGCAACCGATCTGCCGATTATGGCACATCCCGCTTTCAGCGGAACTATGGTGGCATATGATCCCGCTGCCAAAGACGGACTGGGAAAACATGGATTTGCGGCGGGGTTGCTGTATGGTGGTTTATGGCGAGCATTGGGTGCCGATTTTGTGATCTACCCGAATGCAGGCGGCCGCTTTTCATATACTCCGGAAATGTGTAATTCGATCAACTATGAGGCCCGCCGGCCGGACAGTCCGTTTGCCCCATGCTTTCCCACCCCGGGAGGAGGCATGCAGAAGGACAAAATGGTCCGGTGGCTTGACAATTACGGACATCAGACAACGTTTCTTATCGGCGGGAGCCTCTATGAGAACCCGGAAGAGATCGAATCCACTTCAAAAACCTTCATGCAGGCGCTTCTTTAAAAACCGATTACCCATGTCTGACCAATCAAAAATTATCCGGTCCGATCATTTTACCTGGCCGCAGATTCGTCCAAAAACCTATAAAACATCTTCAACCGGCTTTCAGGATGTTACCCGCTATGTATTACTGGGGGAACGGGAGGACGAGCAGGGACTGAACATACAGACCCGCTATTTCGAGATTGGAGAAGGCGGATACTCTTCACTTGAACGGCATCGGCATCCCCATACAGTGATCATCGTGAAAGGCAGAGGCAGCATGATCCTGGGAGAGTGCATTGAAAACCTGGAGCACATGGACACGATCTACATCGCTCCGGAAACCGTTCATCAATTTCATGCCGACCGGGGCGAATCCCTCGGTTTTATCTGTATCGTTGACCGCTATCGGGATCGCCCCGAGGTTCCCGAAAACCGTACTGCCCTCAAAAACTGGATAACGGATTCGGAAACGCGACGTAAAGCCCGTATTTAAACCTGGCGGAGCGATGCGCTAATTCATACCTGTTATATCCGTAATAGTACACTAATCGTTTATATTATCCGTAATAGTGTAAAAACAGAGAGAATTCACAATGAGACTTGTAGAATAGGAACTTTTATCACTATATTTGGGGTCCCAAGCGAGAATAGCTCAGCTGGTAGAGCACGACCTTGCCAAGGTCGGGGTCGCGGGTTCGAGTCCCGTTTCTCGCTCATAGCCCATTAATAAAAAAAACCTCTGCGCATAGATGTGCAGAGGTTTTTTTTATGGCAATATTAATCCACGTTACCACTCCGGCTCAAAGCGTCACCCCGAAGACATACCCGATCAGCAGATACATGACAGCGGTGATGATAAATATCATAATAATGTTGAAAACAAATCCGGCGCGCGCCATTTGCGGAATACTTATCAGACCACTGCCATAGACAATGGCATTGGGTGGTGTGGCGACGGGAAGCATGAAGGCGCAGCTGGCACCTACGGCCGCAGGAATAACGAGCAGAAGCGGATCTTGTCCCATGGCAATCGCCACCGAAGCCAGAATAGGCAGGAATGCCGCCGCCGTGGCGGTGTTACTGGTCACTTCGGTCAGAAATATGATCACCAACAGGGCCGACATCACCAGAACGATGATCGGCAACCAGTCCAGTCCGCTTAACCCCATTCCAATCCATTCGGCCAGACCGGTTCCGGTAATAGCGGCAGCCAGACTCAGTCCGCCTCCAAACAGAATGAGTACCTCCCAGGGCAGCTTTTTGGCATCTTCCCAGCTGAGAACAAACTCCCCTTTTGAGAAGTCCACCGGAAGCAAGAACATCAATACCGCGCCAAAGATGGCAATACCGGTATCGGAGATGTTCGGGACATAAGGTTCGAGCAGCGGACGTACAACCCACAAGGTAGCGGTCATGGCAAATACCACGGCCACCATTTTTTCCGACTTGGTCATTCTTCCGGCCTCTTCCAGTTCTTTCTTTATGACATCTGTCCCACCCGGAATCTGTTTGAGTTTAACCGGGAACACTACTTTTGTCAATACAAGAAAAACGACCGGCAACGAAACGATTACTATTGGAACCCCGATCAGCATCCACTGGGCAAAACCAATCTCCACGTTATAGTTATCCAACATATAGCCGGCCATCAGCGCATTGGGGGGAGTGCCGATCAGCGTACCGATGCCACCGATATTACAGGCATAAGCCAGGCAAAGCAGCATCACCAGAGCAAAGTTTGTGGAAAAATTCCCTGTCTTCATGGCTTTCTCACTTTCCACCAGACCGATAATCGAAAGGGCTATCGGTAACATCATCATGGCCGTTGCCGTATTGCTGACCCACATACTCAGAAATGCGGCAGCGATCATGAAACCGATGATGATCGAGGTCGGCCTGGTGCCCACGAAATTCACTACATTCAAAGCAATCCTCCGGTGAAGGTTGGTGCGCTCCATGGCAAGAGCGATAATAAAGCCACCCATAAACAAATATATCAATGGATTGGCAAACGGGCTGGTTGCTTCCGATACCGGTCCTACTTTCAATATCGGAAACAAAATAATCGGAAGAAGTGCTGTTGCCGGGATGGGGATGGCTTCCGAAACCCACCATATGGCCATAAACAATGCTACACCGGCCACGGCCCATGCCTCAGGCGCCAAGCCCTCAGGCGTTGGCAATATTAAAATAAGTAAAAAAACAATGGGGCCGAGAAACAAACCTATTCGTTGCCGTTTACCATAATTACTGCCTGCATCGTTAGCCATACATATACCTCATATTTTAGAATTTCATTGTTTTAACCTGAATAGTTATACACCGTAAACATATAATACAATAACTAATTAGTGTTATGCTGGCATCATACTTAATAAATACTATTGTATTTGTATATTTCCATATTATAATTAATTTCATGACCTTATAATTTATAATATTTTTTCTTGAAGATTTTATGAATTTTTAACATGTATTTAAGATTGTCCGGCAATAGCAGCAAATAATAAATATTACTGAATGTGCCTGGTAAATTCACTGTTGTTGCTTACAAACTCCGTTAGAAGCTAATGGCATTAAACAATATTTTTCACTATACTTGGCTTAACAGCTTATTATTCAGATCCATGCCTCCTTTCCGATACGCATTGTTTTCATGCGATGTTTTGGGATTTTTTTATATTACTTCATTGGAATACTGTTGTTTTTATCCACGACAGTAGCTGGGGAACCTGTACACCGGCTTTATACCAATGAAGATGGACTTCTTTCCAGTTTTGTAAAACATATCACACAGCTGCCTGCCGGACAGATTGCTGTTTCCACGGATGGTGGACTTGGTTTTTACGATGGTTATGAGTTCCATAAACGCACCGTATCTGATGGTTTGCCGGATAATTATGTCAAACAGACGATTATAGATCAAAACGACAGAATCGTTGTAGCCACTGATCGCGGCATTGGTGTAGCCGATCTTCATAACGATCGCATCCCGCTATCCTTCCGATCTGTGGAATTCGAACCGGTTGACGATGATCCAAGAATCCGGTCCATTTATCAGGCCCGTAACGGCAATATCTATCTTGCCGGCCCAAACAACATCTATCTGATGGATGACCAGGACCGAATCCATCCAATACCTTTTACGTTTCGTCACGAATCCCAGTTCGATTTTTTTCGTTCCTATACCTTTCAGGAAGACCGGATGGGAGGAATCCTTATAACTTCTATCGGTAACAATCTGCTGTATATCCCTCCGGGTGAGACCCATGTCGATCAAATATCCGGTACCGGTCTGCCGGATCAGCTTCGGGAGATAAAACATATCAGTGACGACCGCTACCTCATCGGCGGCAACAACGGTATTTATGTAATAGACTGGAATCCCGGGCAGCGACAAGTCCGGAACTCAGAATTCATTGAAAACAGCCGTGGACTTGAGATAGACGACATCACAAAACAAGAGGATCATCGCTATTTAATCGGTACCGGTGGCGATGGTCTTTTTCAACTGGACCTGAAATCCGGAAACTTAACAAAATCACGCGATTTCTTTTCCGAGTTCATCAAGCATGTACACTTTGATGCAAACGACAATCAATGGATCGCTACAGACCACGGATTGGTCTTTATTCCCAATGTGCCGTTTGGTAATATCGGACCTGAAGATGGACTTCCACGCCGTTTCGTTTCTGATGTTTTACGCGACCGTCAGAACCAGCTCTGGATAGCAACACACGAGGGGATATTCTATCGGGACCACGATGGCAAAAGCCTTCAAAAACTGGAATATCTGGATCAGAGTCTTATAAATGCAATCCGATATGTGGCTCATACGGACCAAATACACGTTTTTACTACCCATGAAATTCACGAAATCAACCCGAATACCGGTACAGGCCGCCTTATGACCAGCCTGTCATCCGATCTGAACATCCAGAACATTGCCCTTACAAGGGAGGGCCATTTCTGGCTGGTCGACAATAGCGGGGATCTGCTATTTCTTGACAGAGAAACCGGCGAACTTACAGAGTTTGGGTCCGATCAGGAGGTAACAGAGAATATAACCGGTATTACAATTACTCCTGATGAATCGGTTTGGATATCTGGTGACTCCCGGTTTCTGGCTTACCGAAATCCCGGGAGCAATACTTTCCATCCTGTTGACTGGGAAAACTATCCGACAGCTCCACCTGAAAACTCCCGGCTGAGCTATCTGCTCGCCGGTGACGAACATGATCTGTGGATAGGCGGTCCCGGGGGAGTATATATATTGGACATGTCACAGAATGATCAGGAACCGCATTTGCACCGGGTTCTGGAGAGCGGGCCCGTACAATGGATTGAAAAACTTGGAAATGACCGGTGGGTGGGGACCAATCAGAAGCTGTATCAGATAAGCCGGTCTGCAAACGATCCCCGGCATACTATTCGAAGTTTTTCTACAGCAAACGGTCTCACATCCACCGGTTTCAATTATGATGCGGTTTCAACCGACCATCAGGGATATCTCTGGATAGGTACCAATGTGGGAGTTATTTACCATGACGGCGGTGATATCCTCAAGGAAGCTTCACCGGTCCGGTTACAATACTGGCAGGCCGGAGAAAAAGTATTCACTGAGGCCGATGATCAGCAATTCCGGCATAATGTCAATCGTTTCACCTTCTCCTTCAGCACATTCGATTATCCGGCCGAAGATATTCTGTATCAGTCCCGTATCCTCGGTGCCGATGAGGAGTGGTCCGAACCTTTATCAACGCCGGAATTCACACGGTATCTGTTTGGTTCCGGGAGTTATACGTTTGAGGTAAGAGCTTCCCGCAGCTCCAATATCTGGACCGAGCCGCTGCAGATCAGTTTCGTCATATTACGGCCCTGGTGGTGGAGTAATCTCATGATCGGGGTATATATTCTGCTCATAGCCGGTGCCGTCTTCGGATATGTCCGGTGGCGTTCAGGCAAACTTCGCCGAAGAAATAAAATTCTGGCAGACAATATACGACAGCGGACCCGTCACCTTACCCAAACGGTCAATAACCTTGAAAAAGAAATTCAGGAACGGCGGTGTGTTGAGAAACAGCTGAAAGACAGCAACGACACCAAAGAACAGCTCATACGGATCATTTCACATGATCTTCGCTCTCCATTCCAGGGTATTGTCGGATTTGCCTCCATGCTCCGGGATCAATATCAGGATTTTTCAGATAAAGAGCGGAAAGAGATCATTGACCACATTATCAACTCCAGTGAAAAAGCCGTCACCCTGCTCAACCAACTGCTCGATTGGGCCAGTCTGCAAAGTGGAAAAATGCCTTTTGAACCGGACTGGCTGGACCTCAGGAAATCAGTGACTGATGTCAGCCAATTATTGAACAGTATGGCCGGAAGTAAACAAATTGCCATTCAAAACAAGATTTCTGATGAACAGCGTGTCTATGCCGATGAAGGTATGCTTCAGACTATGCTGCGTAATCTGACAAGCAATGCGATCAAATTTACACCGGTTGAGGGGGTCGTTACCATCTCCGCTGAGGATAAAGTTGACGCAACCGAAATCAGGGTCAGCGACAACGGGGTGGGCATGGATCAAAAGACCCTTGATCAGATTCTCAATACCCGGGAAGTGGTCAGTACCCGCGGGACCGGTAAAGAACGGGGCAGCGGACTCGGTCTGGTGATGTGCAAAGAGATGGTGGAACAGCATGGCGGCAGATTGACAGGAAAAAGCAAAGAGGGTGAAGGCACAATGTTCATCATTACGCTCCCACGGCCATCCTGAATATACCTTGCCGGGTTTACAAAAAAACCGATACCCTGAAACAGTATAAGTCTGAAACAGCGTATCGGTTAATTGGTCGGGATGACAGGATTTGAACCTGCGACCTCCTCGTCCCGAACGAGGCGCGCTACCGGACTGCGCTACATCCCGTTTCCTGCTGATGAACAATCAATCTCACCAAAAATTGAGCGTTAACTGCCCGTTTTCAAGGCAGTCAACGCTCACAGTTAAGTAAAAATTATCCGATTCGGAGAATCAGATCAGCGGTACGTGCCGAATAACCGGCTTCGTTGTCGTACCAGCCAACCACTTTCACCAGTTTTCCGTCCACTTTGGTGATATCGGAGTCGTAAATGGTGGAGTGCGGGTTGCCGATAATATCGGTGGATACAATCGGTTCATCGGTGAACTCCAGAATTCCCTTCAGCTCATCGCCGGCCGCTTTTTTGAATGCTGCGGTAACTTCTTCCAGAGTGGTGTCCTTTTTGACGGTCGCGGTGAAATCGGTAAGCGATCCTGTCGGTACGGGAACACGAAGTGCACCTCCGTCCAGTTTTCCATCAAGATGTGGCAACACAAGGCCTACCGCTTTGGCTGCACCTGTAGATGTCGGAACAATATTTATAGCTGCCGCCCGGGCACGACGCAAATCCTTATGCGGGCCATCAACAACCCCCTGATCACCGGTGTAGGCATGAACAGTGGTCATGAACCCTTTTTCCACACCAAAAGCATCATCAAGTACTTTCACCATCGGGGCAAGGCAGTTGGTGGTACAGCTGGCATTGGAGTAAATATTTACATCATCCGAAATTTGATCGTCGTTAACACCCAGTACGACGGTTCGTACATCTCCTTTGGCGGGAGCGGAGATTATCACCTTCTCGGCACCGGCCTGAAGGTGTTTTGAAGCAGCATCACTTGAAGTGAAAAACCCGGTACTCTCAACAACAGTACGAACATTGTCCTGACCCCAGGAGAGGTTGGCAGGATCTCGTTCTGCAGTTACTTTAATGGATTCACCATTGATCACAAGCGTTTCTCCCTCAGCGCGTACCTCTCCGTCAAATTTTCCGTGAACAGAGTCATATTTAAACAGATGAGCCAGAGTTGCGGCATCTGTAAGGTCATTAACGGCAACAACCTGAATCTTGTCACTGTAATTAGCCAGAATTGCACGGGTAACCAGTCGTCCGATTCTTCCGAAACCATTAATTCCTACTTTAATTCGTGCCATAATACGGGTCCTTTTATATTTTTTAATAATGTATCAGTGATATCGGCCTTCAAATAACATGGCCGACTTTGTCGAAAATCTATTTTTTAAATCAATCAAAGGTACCACTAAAAGTTGTCTTTTTCAAGATTGGATCAAGCGGTCAAAACGGTATTTACCAGGTACGAAAACAGGGAGAAAAACAAGTGAACCGGAGCAAAAACCAAACTCTTTATTCGCTATCGGAACTTTCATCATCATCACTTCCGAGGTCGACATCATCATCGTCCTCTTCGACCTTGCGGGAAGCCTCGGCTTTTTTCCTGGCCCGGCTTTCTGTGGCACCGGCACTTCTGAGCACCACCGCCAGATCCGATTGCTCGTTTTCAACGGCATGATTTAATGCCGTATACCC
Source organism: Balneolales bacterium (assembly GCA_007132495.1). Lineage (GTDB taxonomy): Bacteria > Bacteroidota > Rhodothermia > Balneolales > Natronogracilivirgulaceae > SLOL01. The sequence goes on along the minus strand of SLOL01000080.1, from coordinate 9,623 downwards.
GTTTTTATCCTTGCATTTGACATCGGCACCCTGGGAGATCAGATACTTGACCACCTCCAGATGTCCTTCTCTTGCGGCAAACATGAGTGCGGTCTGCCCCCAATGTTGTGTGGCGTTAATATCCGCTCCTTTTTCGACCAGTAGTTTCACCGCCTCCAGCTGCCCTTCCCGGGCTGCAATGATGAGCGCCAATGGGCCGATCTCCGCTCCGTGTTCAAACAGGAGGTTCATCATCTCCAGATTACCATTTTCAGCCGCCCTGTTCAGAGCCGTACCGCCAATCTTGTTTTTTATATTGACTTTCGCCCCTTTTCCCAAAAGCAGCTTTACCGCTTCCAGCTGGTTATTCTGTGCAGCATAGATCAGTGGCGTCGATCCTGTGACAGATACGGCATTGATATCGCTTCCGTCTTTCAGATTCGCTTTAATCGCATCAAGATCACCTGATTTACACGCTTCGATCAAGGGCGAAGTTTCCATATGCGCTGGTAATTTGGGTTCGCGGTGATAATTTCATGCAATGATGCGGAGTTGTTCGAAATCTTGCAACTATTTTTTTCACTTTTTTACGCCGGTCCGCTATCCATCCATAAATAAATGCTCCAAATCACGGTCATCAGCCCATTTTAAACTAATAATACAAATCATGCTACTCCAAATCTAATCAGCTTGTGCCGGCAATGTCATATTGTGAATTGGACCTTGCCACCCTGCCCGTTCAGAAAGGCCGCACCATTAATTTTTCTTCGTCCTTCAGGCTTCACCTCTTCCAGTTTCACACAACCGGCACCACAACCCGCGAACACCTCTCCCTCTTCCAAAACAGCCTCTCCCGGCTTGAGTGATCGACCGGGTGCCGGTGACGAACGAAGAATGATAAGTTTTTTACCGTCAAACAACGTCCATGCTCCCGGAAACGGACTCATACCGCGTATATGGTTATGTACCGTCATAAAGTCTTTGGTGAAATCGATACGGGCCTCCTGTGGCGTTATTTTCGGCGCCCGTGTAGCAAGCTGTTCATCCTGCTCCTTCCCGCTATGTTCTCCCCTGGATATTTCGTTCACCGTCTTCAACAGCAAATCCGCTCCGGAATGCATGAGCCGGTGGTAAAGATCACCGGTAGTATCCCGTAAATCCACCTTTGTTTTCTCCTGATTCAGGATCAGCCCGGTATCCATCCCCTCATCCAGGAGGAATATCGTACAACCTGTTTCCTGTTCTCCGTTGATCAAAGCGTGATGAATGGGTGCGGCGCCACGATACTTCGGCAGCAGGGAAGCGTGCAGATTCAAAGAACCGATAGCCGGAATGGCCAGCACCTTTTCAGGCAGCAGCTTGAATGCCACAACCACCAGCAAATCGGGTTTCAGCTCACGGATATGTTCGATAACGTCTTCAGACCCGACATTATCGGTTTCCAGTACCGGTACTCCGGCACTATTTGCAGCCTGTTTTACCGGGGATGGCGCTGGTTCTCCCCCGCGCCCTCTGCGCTTGTCGGTACCGGTGACAACAGCAAGCAGACGGTGTTTACTGGCATGCAGCCGTTCAAAGGAGGGCACGGCAAAATCGGGATTGCCCATAAAAACGAGACTCAGTGCTTGATCGGTCATATCCGGGAGGAGGTTATATATGAAGTTGGAAGTTGAAGGCTTTTCATACCGGCAGTGCCGGTTCATCGCTGTCCTGTTGCCGGTTTCCTGGATAAAAGCGGATATTCGGTCTTGACCGCTCCCTTCCTGATCTCTTCCAGTTTCCCTCTGATCAGACGTTTCCGGAAAGATCCGAGGTAGTCAATAAAGAGTACTCCTTTGATATGATCGTATTCGTGCTGCAACACCCGGGCATACCACCCTTCGTGTTCGGCTTCGCACCATTGAAAATCCCTGTCATAATACCGGATGTGAATACGGAAGGGCCGGGTCACGTTCTCACGGACATCCGGGATACTGAGACACCCCTCTTCGGCATCCCAGTAGTCATCTTCCAGGATTTCGATTTCCGGATTAATGAATACGCCCGGACCATGTTTTTCCCCATTCTCCTCCTCTTCGGTAATCACATCGGCATCAACAACAAACATGCGCAGTGAGTGGCCAACCTGGGGTGCGGCCAGACCGACACCGTTGGCATGATACATGGTTTCAAACATATCATCGATCAAGTCCTGGAGCCCGGGATGTTCCGGATGTACCGGAGTACCCGGTTTCATCAATACGGGATCGTCATATGTAACGATAGGTAAGATAGACATGGCTGGCAGGTTACTGTGAATCCAGAAAATTTTGTAAAAGTATAGTCGCTGCCGTTGAGTCTACCAAATCTTTTCTGCGACGTTTCTTTCTCCCCGCACCGGAATCCCGGATGGATTGTTGCGCAATCGTGGACGTAAAACGTTCGTCCAGGGTAGTCACCGGTACGTTTCCGATCCGCTTTTGAAGTTGGCCGATAAACTTCCGTACCATGCGGATGGAGTCCCCCTCTTCACCACGCAGTGTCAGAGGCCATCCGATAACGATCAGACGTACCTCTCCCGCTTCACATTTTCCGGCAATGGTCAATATGGCCTTCTCCAAAGAAAAAGTGCCCAGCGGACTCGCCAATACTCCGGTGACATCCGACTGGGCAATACCTACTCGTTTCAGGCCGACATCAACACCGACTATTCGTTGCTGTTTCGTCAACCTGTCACCTCACTTCACGCTTCTTCCAGCTTTTTTGCTTCAAGCGGCTGACGCAAGAACTCTTTGAGGAGTTTGCTGGGTTTGAAGTGGGTTTTGCGGTGTTCGGGAACGTAAATGACTTCGTTCGTTTTGGGATTACGTGCTTTGGGCTTGGCTTTGGTTACTTTCACCTCAAAAACACCGAAATCACGAATTTCAATACGGCATGTTGGATTGGCTTCCATCATGGTATCACGAATGGCGTCAATAACATCATCCACCCACGGTTCAACCTGAACCATCGGCAGGTTTTTCTTTTCCGATATACGTCGAACGATATCTCTTTTTGTGTATGTCATTTTTAATATTGATTAGATTATTGCGGTTAATAATAGATTACTATTGAAACATTGAGCAGGTAAATCTGTTAAATAATCTTATTCCCAGATTTTCAGCCCTTTTTCAATATTCCAAGGCCTTCATACATACGCTTCTCACTCGCATTATTACCTTAAGGGGTAATGGTTTGTTTACTATGGATTTAATATACAAATAACGAACATATAAAAAAATAGGTATATGTTATTTATAATTATTATTCATAACGATAAACCTCTTTAATACCTTCCACTTTCTGGAGTCGGGAGATCACCTTGTCAAGATGTTTGATGTCTTCAACCATAATAATAAGAGTGCCTTCAAACATGCCGCTGTCGCTGGTGACATTGACACTCTTCATATTGGTTTTCAGGGTTTTGGAGATCAGGCTGGAAAGATCGCTGACCAATCCGACCCGGTCCTCTCCAACAACTCTGATGGCGGCCATAAATTGGGAACCGATATTTCGTGCCCAGGAAATATCAACAATACGCTCACCATCGGTTTTTATCAGATGACGGGTATTCTTGCAACTGACCCGGTGAATTTTAATATCCCCTTCCCTGCTGATAAAGCCTATGATGTCATCGCCGGGAATGGGATTACAACAGCGGGCGTAGGAGTAGCGCACATCGGTCAATTCTCCGTTCAGAATAAGGCCTTCGCTGGTACCGCCGGTATTTTTGAGGTCATGGGCAATCTGATAATGGTCGGTCGCCGATGAAACAGCATCTTCTCCGGTTTCCGCTTCATCGATCCGTCCTTTGCTGACATAGCTTTTTACCGCTTTCACCAGTTTACCGACATCAAAGACTCCCGATCCAATGTCAAAAAACAGCTTTTGTGTGGAGGGGTATTTCAATTTATTGGCAATTTTGGCCAATTCCTGATCCGGCAGTTCGATCCCGGCCCGTTCGGCTTTCCTGGCCCAGATTTCCCGTCCCTGGTCGGATACCTTGCGTTCTTTCTGTTTGATAAACTGTCGCAACCGGGCACGGGCCTTATGGGTAACGACATCATTGATCCAGTCCGGATTCAGATTGAACTGCTTTCCGGTGATAATTTCAACCTGATCCCCGCTTTTCAGTTTTTGTCGAAGCGGTACAATCTTTCCATTCACTTTAGCGGCCAGTGCGCGCTCCCCTATTTCACTGTGGATTTCAAAAGCAAAGTCGATAGGCGTTGCTCCTTTAGGAAGGGTAATAAGCTCTCCTTTAGGCGAAAACACATAGATCTCATCGGTATACAGGTTGAGCTGAAAATCCTCCACAAACTCGACGGCCGCATCCGGTCGCGGGTTGTCGAGCACGTCCCTGACCCAATCCACAAACCGGTTGATATCCTCTTCCTTTTTTGCGCCTTCTTTATAGCGCCAGTGTGCAGCAAACCCTTTTTCAGCAATTTCATCCATTTGCTCAGTCCGGATCTGTACTTCCACTTTCTGACCGGTATTGGTGATCACGGTGGTGTGAAGTGACTGGTACCCGTTTGCTTTAGGCACCGAAATAAAGTCACGAAACCGCTCGGGAATCGGAGTATAGGAGTCTGTAATAAATGAATAAACCCGCCAGCAATCCTCTTTGGTATGGGGATCCAGCAGAATAATGCGAATGGCGAAAAGGTCATATATCTCTTCAAACGGCTTCTGCTGCCGGGTCATCTTGCGATAGATGGAATAGATGTGTTTGGGGCGGCCCTTAATGGTAAAACGAAAACCGGAGCTCTCCAGCTGCTCTTCCACCGGCTCCATGAATTTCGAGATAAATGCTTCACGGGCATCCTTTTTTTCGCGGAGCTTCCGTGCGATGAATTTGTAACCTGTGGGGTCAAGGGTTTTGAAACTGAGGTCTTCAAATTCGCTTTTTATGTTGTAGATACCGAATCGATGGGCCAGGGGTGCAAAAAGCTCCATCGTTTCGGTGGCGATATTCAACTGCTTTTTGCGCGGCAAATGCTGAATGGTTCTCATATTGTGCAAACGGTCGGCAAACTTGATAAGCACCACACGCAAGTCATCCGCCATGGATAGCAGAAGCTTCATGAACGTCTCGGCCTGCTTGACCCCCTTGTTCTTGAAGACACCGGATATTTTGGTCATGCCATCGATGAGATGCGCCACCACATCGCCAAACTCCCTTCGGATATCTTCCAGGGAGACTTCCGTATCCTCGACGGTGTCGTGCAAGAGAGCGGCGGCCACCGATACATCGTCCATTCCGATTTCCTTGACAACGATACGGGTCACTTCCAGCGGATGCAGATAATAGGGTTCACCGGATGCCCGCGCATTGCCTTGATGAGAGAGAAACGACAGCGTAAACGCTTTGGTGATCAACTCATCGTCACAGTGCTGCAGATATTCATGACACTCGTTGAGCAGGTTGTTCAACTCCACTTGCTGGGCCGGAGCCAGCTGAACAGAATCGAGATCCTCTTTAATATTTAGGTTTTCCGTCGACATTACGATCCGTTACCCGTTAAATTCTACCAATGCAACTTATTTTTCCCTAATAAAAACAGAAAAATAATGGTAAAAAATATTCCCTCAGATAACGTTTTGCAAAATTGAAGCGTATGTATAATCCTGGTTGGTTGCTACTTATAACATAATAGCAATTAATTATTAAAATTAGATGTAGGAGGAACTATCCTTTTTTACTGGCAGAATTAACGTTTTATAATCCGTTCATTGCATCACTGGATCCCCTGGAATTGACCTTTTTAAACACGATACTGAACTCCGTCCCCTGCCCGGCCGAGTGATATGAGCACTCGCCTTTCAGCTGCCTGGCCAATGTACGGACAATGTGCATACCAAGACTTTTGCAATCCGAAGAATCGTTTTCGGGCGGAAGTCCGACCCCGTTATCCTTCACCTTCAATCGCACATATCCGTTTTTCTCCGACAGATGAAAAGCTATCAAACCTTTTTTTCTCCCCGGAAAAGCGTGTTTCAATGTATTGGTTACTACTTCATTAACCATTAGCGAACAGGGTATTGCCTGATTGATATTCAGCTCAACAGGCTCACAGTCATAATGTACACTCAGAACCTTATCGTATTGAAATGTATCCATGAGATTGTTGAAGAGCATTCTGATATTTTGAGCAAAATTCATTTGCGCAAACATATCCGACTTGTAAATCTGCTCATGAATATTGGCGATGGTCTTGATGCGTGACACACTGTCAAGCAGTTTTACAGACAATACATCATCGGCTTCATCCTCGGCCTGAAGCTGCATCATACCGGAGATAACGGCCAGGTTATTTTTCACCCGGTGATGGACCTCCGACAGCAGAACTTCCTTTTCATGTAAGGATTCAAGAATTCTCTGCTGCTGGATTTTGCGATCGGTAATATCCAGCGAGTTCACTACATATCCATTAACAGCCGGATCGTCCGTCAGGTTGGTGAGGGTGGATTCAATCCAGCGCCACTGTCCATCGGCATTTCGGTACCGGTAAGGTGAAATACTGGTTCGTTTGCGGGGCGGCAGATTTTTAAACAGCTGGTCCACCCTTTCCCGATCCTCTTCATGCATTAAATCCAGCGCATCGACACCGATCAAGGCATCGGGACGATAACCAAGAGCTTTTATAACCGGCGGGCTGACATAGCTGAAACATCTTTCGGCGTTCACGATAGCGATCATATCCATTCCGTTCTGAACAAGCGACCGGAAACGCTGTTCGCTCTGTTGGAGCGCCTCCTCAGCCTCCTTCCGATAATCGATATTCTGGGTGCTGCCGAAAACACGAATACACTCTCCGTCCCGAAACTCAGCCTCACCCAGTGCACGGACCCAGCGTCTGCGGCCTTTGGCCGTCGTAATCAGTAATTCCAGATCAAAAGACTCCCCCTGCTCCATAGCCCGGGTCACAGCCAAACGCACCCGGTTCTGGTGAATCCCCTTCTGGTAAAAACGCAAAGCGGATTCCAGGTCAGGCTGATAATCCGGAGCCACTTCATGCAATTCCTTGATAATGGGTGACCAGTAGAGCGATCCGTTCTCGACATCCAGTTCCCAGGTACCGATACCGGCCTTTTGAAAAATTCTGTTGATCAGCTCCTGCGATGGTTCCTTGCGAGACATAAACATAGACATCCAAATAAGAATGATGACCTGAAAGAAACGAAAACAATTCCGTTTTACCGGCCAAATATAATGGCTAACTGCCAATTATTAATAATCACTTAACCAATCCTGCAAATGTAATCCTCCAATATTTAGCCATTCAATATTAAAACATTCTCATATTTAAACAAATGAAATACAGAAGGCAGGGTTCAGAAGACAGAAGGCAGAAAGCAGAATTCAGAAGACAGAAGGCAGAATTCGGAGGACAGAGATCAATGTGTATGGGAGGGGTTACAGGTTACAAGTTACAGGTTGCAGGGGAATTGGGCAGGGTCAAGAGACTGCGGGTTCCACTGTTTCGTTGTTATGAAGAGAGGGTTACTTGGCAGAATATTGATGCCAAAGAATTTTACGTATTCTGTCGCCTGTATTTATAGCCCTGGAGGCGATTGCGAATTGTAGAAGATAAAAATCTGATTTATCTTTAAGGTTTGATGAAATCAAGTGCCGCCGTGGTGGAATTGGTAGACACGTTGGACTTAAAATCCAATGGAGTTTAAAACTCCGTGCCGGTTCGAGTCCGGCCGGCGGTACTCACAAGCCCTTGTATTGCAGATGTTTGGCAATGCAGGGGCTTTTTATTTTCTGAGTTTATTACCTGTGACTGCCAGTAACGGCCATCCGTTTGCGGCGTGGCAAGATTATAACCAAGGGCTGTAAATTATTTACGTGTCCGTAAGGTTGTTTTGCTCCTCGATTAAAGTATTGCAACACGTGTGAACGCACTTGAAACTTCTCTTTTACATAGTCCGTAAAAAGGATCGTTCACTAGACAGTATTCTCAAAATAATGTCGAACCATGATCCACCATATTTGTCCATTGATCTTCAAACTCATATTGGGAAACAGCAGTTCGATTGCAATATCTGCCGGTCGCATTGTTCCTATTTCTCTTGTTGCCCTTCCCCGCACATTCCTCGCCATACAAAATCTCGCAGGATGGCCTGGAAGATAACGGCATCTTAACGAACACAGGGATCATTGATGACAGGCCCCATCCACCACAAGGTTATACTATCAATACTTACCGAATAGAGGGATCCGGAATGGTAATTGACGGTCGACTGGATGAAGAAGCCTGGGCGCAGGCAGAAGTGGTCAACGGCTTCACCCAGACCTCGCCCAACGACGGTGAACCCGCCACTGAAAAAACCGAGGTGCGGATACTCTATGACGATGCGGCCCTCTACATCGGTGCCCGCCTTTTTGATTCGGATCCTGATAACATCGCCGCTACCCTGTTCCGTCGCGACGGCGACGGTTACAGTGACTGGTTTTTTGTCGGCATTAACAGCTATAATGACCGGCGCACCGCTTTTGTTTTCGGTGTGAATCCAAGGGGAGTGAAACGGGATTTTCTGGCTTATAACGACACCGACAGCGATCCGAACTGGGATGCGGTCTGGGAGGCATCTGCTACTATTGACGAGGAAGGCTGGTCGGCTGAAATCCGCATTCCGTTTTCGCAGCTGCGCTATAACGGTTCGAACGAAAGCAACCGCAGTTGGGGCATCAATTTTTCACGTGATATTGCACGAAACGGCGAAACAGCCTTCTGGTCACCGGTGCCGGTCGATTCGGACGCCATGGTTTCGCGCTTCGGCCGGCTGGAAAACCTTCAGGAGCTCCCTTCACTGAGGCGTCTGGAAATCCTGCCGTACACCTCGGGCCGGCTGGATCGCACTCCAGAAACAGGGGACAATCCCTTTCAGGGGGAATACGGCACTTCACTCGATGTCGGGGCCGACATCAAATACGGTATTAATTCCAATGTAACGCTTACCGCAACTATCAATCCCGATTTCGGACAGGTAGAGGTAGACCCGGCGGTCGTTAATCTTTCGGCCTTCGAAACATTTTTTTCCGAACGTAGGCCGTTTTTCCTCGAAGGTGCCGAAATATTCAGTTTCGGGTTCAACAGTTTCATCAACACGGGGGATTCCCCCAACCTGTTTTATTCAAGACGAATCGGACGTGCACCGCAGGGATCGGTCCCCAACGAAGCACATCATGCCGACATTCCCTCGGAAACCCCGATCGCCGGTGCCGTCAAAGTGAGCGGTAAAACTTCGGGCGGATGGTCGATGGGCTTGCTCAATGCCCTGACACTGAAACAATCCGCCGAGTATGCTTTGCCTGATGGTCAGATTCGGTCAACTCCCGTTGAGCCACCGGCAAATTATACGGTAATGCGGGTCAAGCGGGATTTCAGAGACGGCCAAACGGTGGTCGGTCTGATGGGTAACGGTGTGTACCGCGATCTCCCCGATCCGTCCCTTGCATCCCTCCTGGCCGACCGCGCCGGGAGCGCCGGCCTCGATTTTGAACAAAGCTGGAATGAGCGCAAGTACCGGATCAACGGCCGGTTTGCCGTCAGCCATGTCTCAGGAAAAAAGGAGGTGATGGATCGTTTGCAACACTCCAGCGCTCGTTATTT
>SLOL01000132.1 GCA_007132495.1 Balneolales bacterium | reverse complement strand
TAAGCTTCCGAAGTTTGCCGCAGAGGCGTTTACCCCATTCATAGGCTTTGTCGCGATGTACAATGCAGGAGAGCGCATCGACCGGATCCCCGTTCAGCAGAATATCCAGTTTTACCAAATGGCCCGGACGGTTGCCGATCAGGTCGTAATCGAGGGAAGCATAGCCTCTGGTCTGGCTTTTCAACTTGTCGTAAAAATCAAAGACAATTTCAGCGAGGGGAATTTCATAAGTAATGTCCACCCGTTTGGTATCGAGATAGGCCGTATTGATATATATACCGCGTTTTTCCTGGCAAAGCTTCATCACCTGGCCGATGTAATCGGCCGGGGTAATGATCTGGGCCCTGATGTACGGCTCACGGATCTCCTGTATTTTCCCGGGAGAGGGCATGTCGGTCGGGTTGTCTACGATAATCTCATCCCCGTCAGTCGTCTCGACAATATACTCCACGTTGGGAACAGTGGTGATGATATCCATATCGAATTCCCGATCCAACCGCTCCTGGATGATCTCCATATGGAGCATACCGAGAAAACCGGCCCGGAATCCGAAACCAAGCGCTACCGATGTCTCGGGAACATATTGCAGCGAGGCATCATTAAGCTGAAGTTTGCTCAGAGCAGCCCTGAGGCTTTCGAAATCCTCACTGTTGGTCGGGTAGATTCCGCTGAAGACCTTGGGCTTGACCTCTTTATAACCGGGAATCGGCTCCGGCGCCATATTGGTATGAGAGGTCAATGTATCCCCTACCTTGGTATCTTCAAGAGATTTGACATTACCGATGACATATCCTACCTCTCCTGCCGACAGCGTCTTGCAGGGTGTCGGTTTAATGCGCAAATAACCGATTTCGTCCGCTTCGTAATCTTTTTCCGTAGCCATGAACCGGACCTTCTCCCCCTTGTTCAGCCGGCCGTCCATAATCCGGACGTATACCACCGATCCGCGATAGCTGTTGAAAACCGAATCAAAAATAAGCGCCTTGAGCGCTTTTTGAGGATCCCCTTCAGGCGGAGGAATCTTCAGGACGATCTCCTCCAGCAATTCATCGACCCCTTCACCCGTTTTGCCGGACACCGGAATAATCTCTTCAGGGGTGCAGCCGATCAGATCTATTATCTGCTGTGACATGCCCTCTACATCGGCACCGGGAAGGTCAATTTTGTTAAGCACCGGAATGATTTCGAGGTTCTGATCGATGGCCTGGTAGAGGTTGGATATGGTTTGCGCCTCCACTCCCTGAGAGGCATCCACGATAAGCAGGGCGCCTTCACACGCTTTAAGAGCCCGCGATACTTCGTATGCAAAATCGACATGACCGGGAGTGTCGATCAGGTTGAAATCATAAATCTGACCGTCCGTGGCCTTGTAATCCATCTTGATGGCGTGACTTTTGATCGTAATACCACGTTCCCGCTCCAAATCCATATCATCCAGAATCTGCTCCTGCATCTCCCGGTCGGTAATGGTGCCGGTGCGCTCAAGTAGCCGGTCGGCAAGCGTGGACTTCCCGTGATCAATATGTGCGATGATGCAAAAATTGCGGATATTCTTCATTCAATAACGTGTTAATTCAATTCTGGTGCTACTGGTGATAAACTTTATAAAATAAGAAAATTCCCGCCAAAGCGTAAGTAGAACTCACCCGTTAAAACGTCGGAATCCTCAAAAACATATATAATTGACCGCTCATCTTTTTATCTTGTGCAGTAAACAGATACCAAACTATAACCAAACGATAATTAATCAGTGCAAAACGAATCATCATTGCGCATTGCCATACAGAAAGGCGGGCGTCTATCCGAAAAAACATTGTCATTGCTGGAAAATATCGGGCTGGAATTTGACAACTACAAAAATCGCATACTGGTTCCGTGCAGAAACTACGACGTGGAGCTGCTGCTGATCCGGGATGACGATATTCCGGAGTATGTCCAGGACGGGATCTGTGAACTTGGCTTCGTCGGACACAATGTGACGGCCGAGAGCAGGGCGGATGTAACCCATCTGCGAGCCCTCGGATTCGGGAAATGCCGGCTGGCTGTGGCCGCCCCCAAAAACAGTCCGATCAAGTCAATTAAAGACCTTGACGGCAGCCGGATCGCCACCAGCTATCCGGTCCTGACCCGCGAACATTTTGAGAAACAGGGTCTGCACATCAAGACCATCGAGATTTCGGGAGCGGTCGAAATCGCACCGACGCTTGACGTCGCCGATGCCATTGCCGATATCGTCTCCACCGGCGGAACATTGAAAACCAACGGCCTTGTGGAAGTGGAAACCATCCTGGAAAGTGAAGCGGAGTTGATTCAGACCAACCAACCCATCCCGGCAGACAAACAGGAATTGATTCAAAAGTTCCTGATGCGCATGGGAGCGCGGCAGCAAGCCGAAAAAAGCCGCTACATCATGATGAATGCCCCGTCGGATGCCGTAGAGGAGATATGCCGCATTATTCCATCGTTGAAGAGTCCGACGGTATTACCCCTGGCTGAAAACGACCTGGTTGCCATCCACTCGGTGATACCGACGCAGCAGTTCTGGGAAGTGATGGAGGAGCTAAAGGCGGCGGGTGCATCCGGTATCGTTATACTGCCCATTGAAAACATGATTGTATGATCCATCTTACTATTAAATTCTACGGAAATGCTGAACTACTGGAGCTTCAATGAATGTGACAAAGAAACACTGGAACGGCTTTGCCGAAGGCCGAGAATGGATACCGGGGACATTACCCGGACGGTACAGACTATCATCGATCAGGTGCACAGGCAAGGTGACGAAGCTGTACGCACCCTGACCCGGAAATTTGATGGCGTTGACCCCGATCCCCTGCTTTGGCCTGTCCGGAACGTCGATGAGATTCCGGTTGCTGATGATGTCAGAAAGGCATTTGAGCAATCATTTGAAAACCTTCTTGCTTTTCACAAGGCACAACTGCCTCAGTCCATAGAGGTACAGACCATGCCGGGCGTTACCTGTCGCAGAGAATCGCGGCCGATCGAACGGGTGGGCCTTTATATCCCCGGAGGGGCTGCACCGCTGCCATCCACCGTATTGATGCTTGGCGTGCCGGCGCTGCTGGCCGGATGCTCCTACAAGATCATGGCCACACCACCCGACCGCTCCGGCAAGCCACCGGCTGAAGTTGAACTGGCTGCCGCACTGGCCGATATCCCCGAAATCTATCTGGCCGGAGGCGCGCAGGCCATCGCCGCCATGGCCTACGGAACCGACCTTGTCCGCAAGGTGGACAAGGTTTTCGGACCCGGCAATCAATTTGTCACAGCTGCCAAGATGCTGCTGCAAAACAGCGATGCCATCGTGAGCATGGATCTGCCGGCCGGTCCTTCCGAAGTGATGGTGGTTGCAGATGCCGCCTCCGACCCCGGCTTTATTGCCTCCGACCTGCTTTCACAAGCAGAACACGGCCCGGACAGTCAGGTCGTTCTGGTAACCGTCGGGAATATGGATCCGGAACCGGTTAATACCGCAATCCGGGAACAGCTTGCTTCGCTGCCAAGAGCTGATACCGCTAAACGGGCGCTTTCACACAGTTTTCTGATGGCTGTCGATACCGTGGATCAGGCTGTAGCGATGATCAACCGATACGCACCCGAACACCTCATCATCCATCTGGAAAATGGCCGGGAAATCACCGGTTCCATCCTGAATGCCGGATCAGTATTCCTCGGCCCCTGGACACCGGAAAGCGTTGGTGATTACGCCTCCGGAACCAATCACACCCTGCCGACCTACGGTTATGCGCGGATGTACAGCGGAATATCTGTCGACAGTTTCATCAAACATATCACATTCCAGGAACTCGATCGCCGGGGTCTGGAAGCGATAGCACCCACCGTTATACGTATGGCTGAAACCGAGCAGCTCCACGCGCATAAAAAAGCCGTCACCATCCGGCTGGATCATTCCGGAAAATTCGCCTGACCCTGGTCAGGTACCGGTAGTTGGCCGGAACAGAACTACACTATACGTTTATTGCATCAACACAATTATAAAATTTACCGACTGCAGTCCAATTTGTTTGATCCATTATGACAGAAAATCGTTCATCCTTCAACCCGGAACCCTGGATCCGTCCCAATATCCGAACCCTTTCGCCCTATCACGCAGCCCGTGATGATTATCACGAAGGGATTCTGCTTGATGCCAACGAAAACAGTTACGGTCCGGCCATTCCCACCGACCGGCCACTCCACAGATACCCCGACACACGACTTGACCCATTACGTAAAAAATGGGCGGAATTCCGGGGAATTGATATGGAGCAGGTTTTTCTGGGAGTGGGAAGTGATGAGGCCATAGACATATTGATGCGTGTTTTCTGTGAACCGGGTCGGGACGAAATCCTGACAACGCCGCCGACCTATGGCATGTACAAGGTCGCCGCACGTATCAACAATGTAGGCGTTTCGGAATCCAACCTTACACCGGAATTTGAGCTGGATGCCCGGAAAGTGCTCTCCCGGGTCACACAACAAACGAAACTGATCATACTTTGCTCTCCGAACAATCCAACAGGCAATGTCCTTTCAGTGTCGGAAATCAAGCGAATTCTATCCGGATTCAAACGGCTGGTAGTCGTAGATGAGGCTTACATCGACTTCAGCGTCTCCGGCAGTCTGTCGCACCTTATGGAGCACTATCCCAATCTGGTCTTGCTGCAGACGCTGTCCAAATCGTTCGGCATGGCCGCCGTCCGGATGGGCGCCGCACTGGCGCACCCTTCCGTTATCAAATGGATGCTGAAGGTAAAAGCCCCCTACAACGTCAACCAGTTAACGGCAGATGTCGCCTTTGAGGCCTTTGGGCATACAGACCGAATGCAGGAGCATGTCCGAAAAATTATACTGGGCCGCAATAGGTTGAGCAAGGCCCTTGCCAGACATCCGGATGTGGAAAAGATCTTTCCATCCGACGCCAACTTCCTTCTTGTCCGGTTCCGCCATGCGCAGGAGTGGTACCACCGTCTCGCCTCCCGGGGAGTCATCGTCCGGTACCGCGGAGACCAGGTTCATTGCGAAAACACCTTGCGGATAACAGTGGGCACTCCGGATGAAAACGACCGGCTCCTGGCAGAACTCGACCGCAAAGAGGAGTAACCGTTTCAACAGGCAATTCAGTTATCGGCATAAGTCACTTTTTAAAATCATTAATGGATAGTACCATGGCATGCAATATGCTGCTTTACGTTGACAACAACGCGCTCCGTCCTGACAGTGATCGTTACCCCATGAGATCAGGATCACTGAGCAGCCTCAAAAAGCTTCAGGACAACGGGATATTGCCAACCGGCAACTTGCAGGAGTTATCCGATGACCAATCGGCCCTGCTTGCCCAGGAAAATATCCCGTTTACCACGGACAATATGGCAGAGAGTACTTTAAAATCTTTGCCGGAAGTGTCGGTCGCCACAGACGCTTCCGGGACTCTCGCCCTGCAGTACGCATCAGGCGATGACCACCACACACACCGGTGCGACGACTGGAGTGCATTAGTGCGCTATCTGCTTCTCGAACACCGCTCCGTAACTCATACACGAAAAACCGGAGAGACCGATATTTCGGTAACCCTTCAACTTGACGGCACCGGCACATCCCGAATTGATACCGGCATTCCGTTTTTTGATCATATGCTTGAGCAGATTGCCAGGCATGGTTATATGGATATATCACTGCGGTGCCGCGGTGACCTGGAGATTGACGAGCACCACACCATTGAAGATACCGCCATTACGTTGGGTGAGGCCATTGGCATGGCGCTGGGTGACAAGCGTGGTATAGGCCGGTACGGTTTTCTGGTGGCCATGGACGAAACCCGGTCACTGGCAGCCATCGACCTCTCCGGAAGACCCTGGTGTGTGTTTGAAGGAACTTTCCAACGGGAGAAGGTCGGGGACTTCCCCACGGAGATGACTTCGCACTTCTTCCATTCACTGGCAATGGCTCTCAAAGCGACCCTTCATGTTTCTGTTAAAGGGGAAAATGATCACCATAAGGTAGAGGCGTGCTTCAAAAGTCTGGGACGGTCACTGCGTCAGGCCGTTGATCGCAACGAAAAATATCTTGATATTCTACCTTCCTCCAAAGGACTGTTATGATTGCCATCATCGATTACAAAGCCGGGAATCTGGCCTCGGTATCCAACGCCCTGGATCGTCTTATGGCCGGGTACATAATCACGAACCGGCCGGATAACCTCGATAACGCAGATGCTGTAATCTTCCCCGGAGTGGGGCATGCCGGGTCAGCCATGAAAGATCTTAAACAAAACGGTCTTGACGTCTGGTTGAAACAGACCACCAAGCCTGTACTGGGCATCTGCCTGGGCATGCAGCTGTTTTTTGAAACAACCACGGAGGGTAAAACCGACACACTCGGGGTTATACCGGGCCGTCTTGAAAAATTCGATTCTTCCAAAGGCAAAGTTCCCCACATGGGGTGGAATACCGTCTCCATCCGCAAAAAACACCCGCTAATGGCGGGGATCGCCCCCGGCACCCATTTTTACCATGTTCACAGTTACTTTGCTCCGGTTACGGGGCATACCATAGCCGAATCGGCCTATTCGGCTCCTTTTACGGCAGCGGCAGCGTATAAAAATTACGTGGGTGTTCAGTTTCACCCTGAGAAATCGGGTTCTGCCGGCGAGCAGCTCCTCCGCAATTTTTTGAACATGGTATATGGTGGTACACGCACTACAATGGCTTGAATATCCCCCCGACATTTCGTCAGCCCACGATGGTTTCCGCCCGTTCCGGCATTCGATGCTGCTGAAAATTAAATCGTTTTATCAATAATATTTCGCTGACTTTGGAGAAGGTCTTTTGTATCTTTGATGTCTGACTGTAACTCTAATTTTTTCTGTTCGGAATGTCCGACAAACCTCATGATTACTGCGGTATTTTCGGGATTTATAATCATCCTGAAGCGGCAGTGAACACCTACTTTGGTCTCCATGCACTGCAGCACCGCGGGCAGGAGTCGGCGGGTATCGTAACCTCCTGGTTTGATCCACAAAAGAGCACCCCTGTGATGCCCCAGCATAAAGACTTCGGTCTGGTGCTTAACGTGTTCGAAGACCGCAAGATATTCACCGAAAAGCTGCCGGGTCAGTCCGCCATTGGTCATAACCGTTACTCTACAACCGGTTCGGCTGCCAATTCAACCAATATCCAGCCCATCCGGGTCCACTATAAAAACGGCAACCTTGCAATCGCCCATAATGGCAATCTGACCAATTCGGGGAAACTCCGCAAAAAGCTTGAAGACCGCGGTGTCATCTTTCAGAGTACCTCCGACACCGAGCTCATTCTTCATCTGATTTCGCACAGCGACAAAGCGACCCAACTCGACCAGATCATGGATGCCCTGAAGGAGATCAAGGGCGCCTATTGCCTGGTCCTGCTTACCGATGACAAGTTAATTGCAGTCCGTGATCCCAACGGGTTCCGCCCACTCGCCCTTGCGAAAAAGGACGAGAGCTGGGTGGTGGCCAGCGAGACCTGTGCCTTTGACATCAATGATGCAGAATACATCCGGGATATCAAACCGGGTGAGGTATTGATCATAGATCGGCAGACTATTGAAGGCGGAGAGCCGCGCTCACTGCATCTGGAGCGTCATGAGCAGACCGGGGTCAGTCAGTGTATCTTTGAATTTGTCTATTTCGCCCGTCCGGACAGTCGCATTTTCGGAGAAAATACCGACAAGGTTCGACGGAAAATCGGAAAATACCTTGCCAAAGAACACCCTATCCCTGAGCTGTCCAAGGCCAAAAGTGACAAGGCTCCCATTGTAATCTCGGTTCCCGATTCCAGTAATACGGCGGCCCTGGGTTATGCTCATGAAAACCAGAATATGGGACATGACTGCAAATATGAAATCGGTCTTATACGGAATCACTATGTCGGTCGCACCTTCATCTCACCCGGACAGGCTTCGCGTGATTTGAAAGTGCGCACCAAGTTCAACACGGTCAAAGGGGTGCTTCAGGACCGGATTGTTTTTCTGGTGGATGATTCGATCGTGCGGGGCACCACATCGGCCCATCTGGTGAACATGATCAGAAAAGCCGAACCGAAAGAGATCCATTTTCTGGTCAGTTCACCTCCCGTAGTTCATCCCTGTTTTTACGGCATGGATTTTCCAAGTCCGGAGGAGTTGATTGCCAATGTTTACAATAACGACCACGACCGGATCACCAAAGCCATCGGAGTGGACACATTGCGATATTTATCACCAAAGGGGTTGGTCGATGCCGTACGGGAAGCCGATCCGGCAGGAATGGGATATTGTACAGCCTGTTTTACCGGAAATTACCCCGTACCGGTTCCCGACCGGATGCAAAAAGAGGATAACGAGTATTACTGATCCTCCATTCGGGTCTCTTTTCACCTTACTTTCCGAAGCATGCCGATTACCAAAGCAGAATATCTGCTGAGTGCGCCCGATCTGTCGATTTGTCCCGATGATGACAAGCCGGAGATCGGTTTTGCGGGACGATCCAATGTAGGTAAATCTTCTGTCATCAACGCACTCACACGTCGCAAAAAACTGGCACATACCAGTAATACCCCCGGTAAAACCCGGAGCCTTAATTACTATCTGATTGATGATTTGTGGTATTTGGTGGACATGCCGGGGTACGGCTACGCAAAAATATCCCGTAAAGAGCAATCCCGGTGGGGGCGTGAGATGAAGCGTTACCTTCTGGAGCGTAAACAGCTGCAACTTGTGGTCGTGCTGATTGACATTCGACACCAACCCGGTGTGCTGGATCGGGAATTTCTCCTATGGCTGGGAGAACATCAAATTCCGTTCTGTGTTGTCCTGAATAAATCCGACAAAATCTCCAAAAACAAGTTGCCCCATAGAAAAAAAAATGTACAAACCCTGCTGGATGAAATGAACATCGAGGTACCGGTGTTCATAGTATCGGCGCAACAACCCGAAAGCATGAATGAGTTGCAATCGTTTATCATGGACTTTGCCCATATATCGCGGTGACACAGAAAGTAAAGCTACATGGGCATTCGATAAATCCTTACATTGTGTCAACTGCATACTTATTAATTGAATGAAAAACTATCCTAACCGAATTAAAAATACGATCCAATATGAATTATAAAGTTATACTCCTGGACGGTGTGGATGCTGTTTGTGGAAAAATATTCAAACAACGTGGATTTGAAGTGACCGAAGCCCCGAAAATGCCGGTCGAAGAACTTGAAAGTGTTATAAGTGATTATGACGCGATGGTAGTTCGCAGCGCCACCAAAGTGACAGCCGATCTTCTTGAAAAAGCAAAAAAGATGCAGGTGGTAGGCCGTGCCGGTGTCGGTGTTGATAATATTGACCTTGATGCGGCGACACGACAGGGTGTGTTAGTCATGAATACACCCGATGGCAATACCATCTCTACAGCCGAACATACCTGTGGAATGATTCTGGCCCTTTCTCGTAATATTCCGGCAGCGGTTGCATCCCTCAAAGAAGGACGATGGGACCGGAAAAAATACCTTGGAACAGAAGTTCACGGCAAAACCCTGGGGATTGTCGGATTGGGTAAAATCGGCTCCAATGTCGCCCAAAGGATGAAATCTTTCGGCATGAATGTGGTCGGATTCGATCCCTATACCACCCATGAACGAGCGGCTGAAATGGGCGTGGAAATGATGGAGCTGGATGACCTGATCGCTTCTGTCGACTACCTTACTGTGCACACGCCATTGACCGATCAGACGCGCAACCTGATCA
Source organism: Balneolales bacterium (assembly GCA_007132495.1). Classification (GTDB taxonomy): domain Bacteria; phylum Bacteroidota; class Rhodothermia; order Balneolales; family Natronogracilivirgulaceae; genus SLOL01. Next base: position 36,161 of record SLOL01000132.1, on the reverse strand, counting down.
GTTTGAAAAATGCCGACCGGATCAAGCCCGGTATCCGCCTTGTCAATTGCGCGCGCGGCGGCATTTACAAGGAAGATGATCTGGTGCCGCTTATTGAAAAAGGTATTGTGAACGGAGTCGCTCTGGATGTTTACAGTAAGGAGCCGCCTGAAGGTGAGCTTGCCGAAATGGTGAAACATCCGGCCATTATCAGTACACCGCACCTCGGGGCTTCAACACAGGAAGCCCAGAGCAAAGTGGCCGAACAGGTAGCCACCCAGATTGCCGATGCCATAGAGCAGAAAGGATTCCAGGGAAGTTTGAACGGCAAGTCGATTGCCCTGAGCACCAACAAGGAAGTGCAGCCGTTTCTGGAACTGTCCGAACGTTTCGGCCGGTTTCTCTCTCAGATAGCACCCAAACACATTAACGAACTCTCCATTAACTTCAGTGGCGCTTGTGCCAAACACTCCGAAGTGATCACGGATTCGTTGCTGGCCGGTTTTATGAGTGATAATGTGGATGAGATTGTGAACCTGATCAACGCCCGTTATTTTGCTGAAAGCCGGGGTCTGAAAATATCCGAAACACTCAGCAAGGAGTCCAAGACCTACTCCGACCTGATTTCGGTAGACCTGGGTCCGAAAGCCGTTTATCGCAAACTATCGGCAACCCCGTTCGGCGATAAAGACTACCGGATCGTCTCCATAGACGGCTTCAGCATAGAGATCCATCTGGACGGTGATATTATCATCTACCGCAACATCGACAAACCGGGTATGCTTGCAGCAACCAGCGGCGCACTTGCAGAACGCAGCATCAACATCGCATCGCTCAGTCTGGGCCGGGATCTGAAGGACGCCCATGCCATTACGGCTTTCACGGTGGACACCAAACCTGACGCCACCGACCTGGATCATCTCCAGCTGATTGAAGGCGTCCATACGGTACGATATATCAGCATGTAAGCGGGGCGTTTTTTACTCCTGCAGATAGTACATCCAGCTGAAGTATTCAAAAGGCAGCATGACGAGTGGTCTGGCATTGTTGTCAATCATCAATTCCAGATACTCCCTTATCGGGTCCGGTTGCTCCGTGTTCGGGGCATCCGACCCGAATACCTGTCCCAGCAGAAGTAAAGGTGATAACAGGCGGGTTTTCGGACCTTCGACAATTTCAAATTTGTCATCCGGGGTCAGGCCCGCCTTTTCACGGGCAATATGTATAGCCGAATAGAGACTGCCCAGTTCGTCAACCAGCTTTTGTTCCATGGCATCGTGACCGGTCCACACCCTTCCGGCCGCCACCGCTTCGATCGTTTCGGGATCGCTATCCCGACCTTCGGCCACTTTATCGATAAATTCCTGATACAGCCCATTCATGCGTGAAACAAGTCCTTCACGCTCTGAGTCGGTAAGGGCACGGCCGGGCAAACGCAAACCGAGCAGCGGCAGTGTGGGTCCGAAATTCAGATCCGCCGATTCTCCCCGGCTTACATGATCGGTATGCAGGCGCAGATGGTCACTTAAACCATCATCCCAGAACCAACCACCGATCACTCCGATACTGCCCGTGATAGTATTGGGAGCCGCTACAATGGTGTCGGCATGCATGGAAATCCAGTACCCGCCGGATGCGGCAACCGAACCCATGGAGACAATGACCGGTTTGTCTTCAGCCGTGAGGCGAATCTCTTCGGCCACCAGGTCCGAAGCTAGGGCATCGCCTCCCGGTGAATCCGCCCTGAGCACCACAGCTTTGACAGAGCGGTCATGGCGGGCTTTTCGAATGGCGGCGGAAAGAGCCCTGGCACGAATACCTGTCTCATTCATGGTCGGCCCTTCTGCATAAAAAACGGCGATTTTGTGTTTTGGTCCCCAGTTATCGTCACCAAGTTTCTGGTACGTGTAAAGATTCCCCGGCCTGGTACGGTGCTTTTTCTCTCCTTCGAACTCTTCAATAATATCATTCATATCTGTAAAGCGTGCCAGTGTATCGGCAATTCCGGCTTCCACAAGATCCCGGGGCGACAGAGAAATACCGCGATCGATCAAAGTGTCGAAGTCGTCGCCGGACAATGATCGACTACTGGTCACATCGTCTTTTACCAGCTCATAAAAGCCGTTGATCAAAGCCAGTCGCTGCTCCCGGTCGGCTTCCGACATTTCGGTTCGTGACATCGATTCGAAGGCCGACTTGTACTCCATTTCCCGGAACTCATCCACCCCGATTCCTGCGGTCGTCAACAGATCGGAGATATAGGTGGCTCCGGTGACGTAACCCGGAATGGTAAGGCTGCCCAACGGATCAACGACGACATAATCAGCTACAGATGCGAGGTGAAGCGTGTTCATCCCCCCTCTTTCGATATAAACGACCACCTCCTTACCGGTCTGCCGGAAATCTTCAAGCGCCTTCCGGATTTCCCAGGTCCTGGCCTGATCGATCTGCATATGGGTAGTATTGAGAATAATACCTGAAACAGAGCGATCCTTGCCTGCTTCATAAATATAGTCCAATGTGGTCAAATAGGTGGTTCTCTGATCCAGGACCTGAAAGGTTTGGTAGGGCAAACTTCCCCGGATATTCATATCTACGTAAGAACGGTTTCTGTGATAATAGTGATCGAACACATTCCTGTCGATACCACCGGCCCGCACATTGTAGGTGTTGTAGCGATGGTGACCATCGGAATCAAGGTGTGATTGATAGCTGATGCCTGCACGGCCGAAACTGAACTGAATACCTGCGGTCATACCAACATCATCGAGATAACGGCCTGTAAACCGTACACCAGGGAAAGCTTCCACGGCAGCTCCGGCCGACCAGCGTCCGTCAAAAGGGTTATCGGACAGTTCACTGACGGCAAAATCACCGAACACGGTAATCAGTGGAGTACCCAGCGGACGCACAGCCATCTCTGCAACAACTTCATAATAACCGGAAGAAAAGGTGCTCGTCCCTGTAAATCCGACAGAGATATACCGGGAAGGGCGCATCATGGTTCCGAAGGTGAAGTTGGTTTTCAGATCCAGCAGATCCGTATCACCACGGTACCAGTTGATGCCAAATCCGGCTGCCGCCGCATCCGAACCACCCCCGAATGCAATGCGATAATCCCGATACCGGTGCCCAAACAGATCGTTACGTACAAAATTGAACGAAGCACCGGGAAAACCAAAAAAACCACCCCAGCGATGTGTGTCCTCAAAAAAGGAGTCCGAAGTCCAGTGAAAAGCAATATCGGGCTGATGCAGAAAATGCAACAGAGCGGGGTTGTCATAACCATAGAGACCGGAGTGCATGGCTCCCGGTGATGTCATCAGGAATTCCGTGCGCTCATAATACCGTTCAAATCCGATTGCTGTGTTGACCTCCTGTGAGTTTGCCTGATTATAAAATCCAAAGAGCAGAAGTGAAAATAATGATACACAGATGATTAATATAGCAGATCGCATTTCGATCAAATTAATAGTGGATAATATCATGAATGATCCGGTTATAATGCCTTATTCGAAAAAAATACGCAATTGTTCCAGAATTCTATATATAACCCGCGACAGGTCCAAATAATCTCCCTTCAAAAGCGCTTGGTTTGCTATTAAAGACCCTTAATCGTAATTTCAGGGCAGATTAAGCCGGGAGGCAGGCCTGCAATGTCGGTAATAAACATTTATTCGGATTTTATTTCACTCCAGTGGTTTAGACGGGAAGTTGCAGATTGACGGATACGCCACGCACCTCTCTTAAATCAAAAATCAGTCCCTTTAATATGCCGGAACTATTAGCAAACAGAGAATTACAACAATACGAAAATATTCCCACCAAGGTTTACACCACTCCGGAAGAACCATCGGCGCTTGTGGCCCAGGAAATTGCGGATCTGATCCGGTCACGTCAGAAAGAGAACCGTCCTGCTGTTCTGGGTCTGGCTACGGGCTCCACTCCCAAAAGGGTATATAAAGAGTTGCGGAAAATGCACAAAGAGGAGGGGCTGAGTTTCTCCAATGTGATCACCTTTAATCTGGATGAGTACTACCCGATGGAGCCGACACAGGTTCAGAGCTATGTCCGGTTCATGAATGAACAGCTTTTCGATCACGTGGATATCGACAAAAACAATGTGCATATCCCGGACGGGACACTGGATCGTGAAAAGGTGTTCGATTTCTGCAATGAATACGAAAAAAAAATTGAGGATGCAGGAGGACTTGATATACAGATTCTCGGTATCGGCCGTACCGGCCATATCGGCTTCAATGAACCGGGCTCCTCAAAAGAGTCGCACACCCGGCTGGTCACCCTTGACAAGGTAACCAGAATCGATGCCGCCAGTGATTTTTTCGAGGAAAGATTCGTACCGCGAACGGCTATTACCATGGGGGTGGGTACCATCCTCAGTGCCCGTCGAATCATCATGATGGCTTACGGTGCCGGGAAGGCGCATATTATCCGCAGGACCGTGGAAGGCGAGTTATCCGAATCGGTTCCTGCCTCTTTTCTCCAGCTGCATCCCGATGCCACCATCTATCTTGACCGGGATGCGAGCAGTGAACTTACCCGGTTTAAAAACCCCTGGCTTGTCGGATCGGTGGAATGGACGGACCGTATGATCCGGTCGGGGGTTATCTGGCTGTGCCAGAAACTGGAGAAACCAATACTCAAACTCACCGATGAGGATTATACCGAAAACGGACTTGGTGAACTGATTACCGAACATGGTCCGGCTTACAACATCAATATCAAGATTTTCAATGAAGTCCAGCACACCATTACCGGATGGCCCGGTGGCAAACCCAATGCCGACGACAGCAATCGTCCTGAAAGGGCACAGCCCTTCCCGAAAAAGGTACTGGTCTTCAGTCCCCACCCGGATGATGATGTCATCTCCATGGGTGGCACTTTACTGCGGCTGATCGACCAGGGACATGAAGTTCATGTTGCCTATCAGACATCCGGAAATATTGCGGTCCTTGACGAAGATGCCGTCCGGTTTGCCGATTTTGTGAGATTCTATGCCCTGGAATTTGATCTGAAAGGGGAAAAGGCGGAAAAGATCCTGAACAAAATCCGGGAATTTCTGAAAATGAAACAACCCGGTGATGTCGACATTCCGGAGCTTCGTCAGATCAAGGGCCTTATCCGACGTGCCGAAGCCAGGGCGGCCTCCCACTACTGCGGGGTACCGGACGAACGTATACATTTCCAGAACCTGCCGTTCTATGAAACCGGCCAGGTTCAGAAAAAACCTCTGGGTGAAGAGGATATCCGCATCACCAGGGAGCTGCTGGATAAAGTACAGCCCCAACAGGTGTATGCCGCAGGTGATCTGGCTGATCCACACGGAACGCACAAAGTGTGCCTTGAAGCGGTAATGGAGGCCATCCACCGAAGCCGGGATGAATCATGGATGAAGGATTGTTATGTCTGGCTTTACCGGGGAGCATGGCATGAGTGGGAAGTGGATCAGATCGAAATGGCCGTACCGATCAGCCCGGATGAACTCAAAAGGAAACGCCGGGCGATCTTCAAACATCAGTCTCAAAAAGACAACGTGGCCTTTCCCGGCAGCGACAAACGGGAGTTCTGGCAGCGGGCGGAAGACCGTAACCGCGGTACCGCTGATCTCTATGACCGGTTGGGAATGGCTGAATATGAAGCTATCGAGGCGTTTGTACGCTGGATTCCGGATGTAAAGGAGATCGGCTGAGATCCCCTTCCGCCACCTGTCACTTCCGGAAATCCAGTATAAATTGCTGAAGGGCTTTGCCGCGATGACTGATCCGGTTTTTTTCCAGCGGATCCATCTCGGCAAAAGTCTCGCGGTACCCTTCCGGCCGGAACAGCGGATCGTAGCCGAAACCGCCGGATCCCCGCTCATCAGCAGTGATATGCCCTTCACAGACCCCTTCGTATTTGCGGACACCGTGCTCATCCAGGTATACCAGCACCGTCCGGAAACGGGCGGTGCGTTGGCCCGGATCCGGGACATGCTCCAACGCTTTGATCAGTTTTTTTCTGTTTTGTAAAGCATCGGCCTCCGGACCGGCGAAGCGGGCCGAATGGACACCGGGCTGCCCATCCAGCTGATCCACCTCAAGACCGGTATCATCAGCAAGGGCGGGATATCCGGTTAACTCCCGGACAAAACGTGCCTTTATCTCTGCATTCTCATCCAGAGTAATTCCGGTTTCTGCGATGTCATGGTCACCCGCAACCTGTTTGAAAGACCGCACCTCCCAATCCAGATCCCGGAGCAATTCATTCATCTCCCCGACTTTGTCAGGGTTCCCGGTGGCCAGAACCAGTATTTTTTTACCGGTGGTCGAAGTGTCTTTGTTTATCACTTCCTGCTCCTTGTTCAGCTCTCCAAAGAAATCCGTTTCCAGCCGGGATTTCCTTTACCGGTTTCAGTTTCTTGGAGGTATGGCACTCAACTTGCGTAATTCATCATAACGGCTTTCTATCTCATAACTGCTGAGTTTTGCAAGGCGTTCGGTGCCGAAATTCTCTACGCAGAAACTGGCCATGACCGTACCGTAAACCACCGCTCTGCGCAGATTTTCTTCATCAATTTTATCGATCCTGGACAACCAGCCTGCAAATCCACCCATAAAGGTGTCACCGGCTCCCGTTGGATCCGTAATGGACGCCAATGGGTAGGCAGGAACAGAAAACTCGAAACGGTCTGAGTATAAATGGGCGCCGTGTTCTCCTTTTTTGATAATCAGGAATTTGGGACCTTTTTTCCGAATGATTTTGGCACTTTTTACAAGGTTGGTCTCACCGGTCAGTTCCGCGGCTTCCTGATCATTGATGATCAGGACATCCACTTTGGATATCGTTTCCTCCAGCGCTTCGCGGGTAATATCGATCCACAGGTTCATGGTATCGCAGATCGTCAGGCGGGGTTCCGTGACCTGATCAAGCACTTTGAGCTGCAGGTTCGGGTCAATATTTCCAAGACAAACGATACGGCTTCCCTTGTAGACTTCGGGGATGACCGGATCAAAATGCTCAAACACATTGAGCTGGGTATCAAGAGTATCACGATTGTTCATGTTTTCGTGGTACCGCCCCTTCCAGAAGAACGTGCGACCACTATCATCCACCTTGAACCCTTCAAGATCCACCCCTTTTTCTTTCAGGAAACGGGTGTCACGGTCGTCAAAGTCATTTCCAACGGTTCCGACAAGCCGGACCGGACTGGTAAAGTAACTTGAAGCCACCGAAATATACGTAGCGGAGCCCCCGAGAGTGCGATCCACTTTTCCGGCCGGTGCCTCAATTCCATCGTATGCTACAGATCCTACTACAAGAACACTCATAAAGAAAATTTACTTTAAAAGTTACAGATTAACATGAACATGCCTTGGGGCATCGGTCATCAAACATAGTGGAAATAATACTATTATAAAAGCTGCTATTCTTAACAGATATTATACCTTTCCGGTTCCGCAAACATCGTGCATGATGCACACCGGTTACCGCCCTATGCCGTTAATGAGGCTTGAAACAGGCAATGCCGGGAAAATAATTCGGCAAAAGACAGTATGAAGACGTAATTTTAACGGTAACCGTTAGTAATTCTGTTGCAGCCCAATGACCTTCCATTTGATTGCCGATTATACGACGAGCCGGGTACTTACTACTGCAATTTCATAATTCGGTTTAATCATGCCCGGCCGGAATAGAACGATCGCTTGAATGCCCAACCAGAAATGATAATGGCCCAGCATCAAACCTTATCAACATTTCAAACCTTTTGCATGCATCTGAAAGCGGATGATCTGCCCGGCCGGCAGGCCTGGATGAAAATGGATCCGGTCCGGAGCCGACGACCGGCTGTTCAGGATGTGAAAGGCCCGGCCACCCGTCATAGTGCGGTTCTGATCCTCTGTTCTCTGCAAAAACCTGAGTCCCTGCTGTATACTCTGCGTAACAACAATCTGCCAAATCATGGCGGCCAGATCAGTTTTCCGGGCGGGCGGCGTAATGAGGGGGAGACCCTGTTGCAGACGGCCAGTCGCGAAGCCGAAGAGGAGGTGGGCATCAGACCTCATCAATACGAAACCGCCGGCTGCCTCAGCCCGCTGTTTGTAGCCGCGTCACAATTCGTAATCCACCCGTGGCTTGCTTTCACTGACGACCGGCCCGGGGTCACTGTCCAGACGTCGGAAGTAAGCGAGGCCTTCTGGGTAAAGCTGGATGATCTGCGCAATACGGAAAATATCCGTACAATGACAAAATCTTTGGGGGGAAAGGATTTGCAAATACCATACTGGGACATCCACCCTGTTCCCCTGTGGGGAGCCACCGCCATGATCACCTCGGAAATTGTGGAGATATACCACCGCTATCTGCAATACAAATCGGGTTCAAAGGTAACAGAATGAGTCCCCGTAAAGCAATCACACGCGACGGTTCTCCCACCCTCTACTCCGAGCGGTTCGACCAGCACTATCACAACATGGCCGGCGCATTGACCGAAAGTCGTCATGTTTTTTTTGAACGGACCGGCCTGATCCGGGCTCTGGAGTCACACCGCGACTTCACGGTCTTTGAAACCGGCTTCGGCACCGGGCTGCATCTTTTGCTGCTGGAGTGGCTACGCAGGGAGAGCGGCTCCCGGTCACACATCCGATTCTACAGCGTGGAGAATTATCCCGTCGACGATGTACTGATCCGGCAGATGGAGTATCCCGTATTGTTTCCCGGCATGGACCACTTCATCACGAAACTGCAAGAACTTGCGGATGTCTTGCATTCGGCTTCATCCGGTGATTTTGTAAGGTTGGAATGTGCCGATGACGCTCTGTCCGGTTCCGGTTCTAAAATCGGTGACACGGAATCCGGCGATGACTCCCCCCGCTTGTCAGCTGCCATATTCCGGGGTGACTTTTACGATCTGAAATCGTCGCAGGTCAGACAACCGGTCCACTTCTTCCTTCATGACGCGTTTTCACCCAAAGCCAATCCGGAATTGTGGTCACAAAACGCTTTCGCAAAACTTCACGCTCTTGCTGATAAGAAAGCCGTTCTCGGCACCTATGCCTCGGCCACGGAAGCCAGGGCGGCGATGATCCTGGCAGGCTGGCATGTAGCCCGCTGTGCAGGTCCGCCGGGTAAACGGGAAATGACCCTGGCATCACCGGATGAAACCATGCTTTCCGGGCATAAACGGGTCAATGAACACCGCTTGCGGGAGCGATTCGGCGGCTGCGGTCAAGCCGGTTTATGACGAGCGTACAGGAAGTCTGCCAAGCAGTTTGCCGAGAAACTTGCGGCCGTAAACCCGCTTGATATGCTGCATATCTGCAAGCACAATCAACCGCTCCCGACTGCGCGAGAATGCGACATTCAGCAGTCGCGGGACCGCCAATCCGTTCTTCGCCTCATCAAACGGCCTGACCGAGTAGTGTTGCACCATACCGTTGCGGGGTTCTCCGGTCATGACGGTATCCAGGATGATCACTTTCTTCTCTCGTCCCTGGAATGTGTGGATGGTGCCGATCTCCAAATCGTACCACCGGTTTTTTCCGCGCAATTCCCGGCGCAGCTGCCAGACACTGGCCCGAAAAGGGACAATGATACCGATTTCATTCAGCCCGGTGTGGAGCTCCCCGAGGATCTGCCGGATGATATCTCCAAGCAGCTTCACGTGAACATCGTTAACCGGCTGAAAGCCCCGCCGCTTACTGTCCTGCCGAAGCTGCGGACCCAGTGCCGAAGTATCGAACAACGACACTGATCCCGATCGACTGTCATCCAGTTCCACCACCTGTTCAGATTGATCCGCGGCACTCACAGGCCCGGAAGTCGCCGAAATCAGCCGGCCTTCATAAAATACTTCACTGATCACTTTGGCCAGATCGGACTGCATCCGGTACTGGATATTGAAAAAAGAGGTGTACCCGGCGTTTTTATCATGCCACTGGAACAGCTCACCCGGAGACCTGGCCCCGGACACTGCGGCAAATATATCCTTTTCCAGGGTGTTGCGCGATTCAATATCCGTAGTAATGGCAATCGGTGGAAGCTGCATGGGATCACCGACAACAACCAGATGCTCTCCGGCTTTGGATGCCATCACCAGCATATACGGGATGCTGGCCATGGACGCCTCATCAACAACCACCGCATCAAAATTCAGGGACTCCAGCATATCCGAGGTACAGACGCGTGCCAGTGTCGTCCCCACAACCTTGAAACGCTTCAGATGATTGTATGCATATCGCTCTTTCTGCGTCAGCTCCGAAATCTGATCTTCAACCGATTCCACTCCACCGAGACGCTCGATCTTCTTTTCAACATGCTTTCGCTGTTCCGGTGTCAGCTCCGGATTACCGAGCGCATCCAGCCACTGCTGCAGATCGGCGGCCTCCTGCATCTGTGACCGGAGTGACTCCTCAAGCTGCTTTTCAAAATGGATCTTTTCCAGGCGATCGTTTTCCAGAACCCGTTCACCAAACCGGGTAATTCGTTTTGGAACGGAAGATATACCCAGTGTATCCATGGCCTCGATCACCCCCATCATACCATGGTCAACCGCCCGGTTGGTATTGGATACAAAAAGTACCGACTTGCCCAACAGCACATAGTTGGCCATGATATAAGCCAGGGTCGCCGTTTTACCGGTTCCCGGCGGACCCCATATAAAACTTACCGGCTGACGCAGTGCTTTGCCAATGGCCTCGTGCTGCGCTTCATTGCGCATGCCGTCATCCTTCACAACCGGCTGCTCCTCAGTCTTTTCCAGGACCGGTGGATTCAGCATCCGCTTGATCCGTTCACGGCGCTCGGAGTCGCTTAACAGGTCGGTCAGCGATTCCTGAATGCGCTTGAGCACAAAATCGTTCTCCCACTCCAGCTCAACCTCGGCAATAACATCCCCGTAATCTTTGGGATAACTGAACACCATCGACTCCTCACCGACCTCAACCGGATAGATGGTAACCGTTTCATCCGGGAGGGAAGCCTCGCACTTTTCGGCAAAACGGAGCGACGGATTGGTGGTTTCAAATCGATAATGCACTTCATCCCGGGCCGGACTCCTGAGCTTTTTCCCGTTGATCAGCACATCTGTCGACGGGCGCTCTCTGACCGCTTCAATTTCGGATGCTATGGCCGTTTCGGCCGCATCCACCAGCTTTTCCGGCGCATTCACACTCGTTCCTGCCTGAACTGTCATTCTCTAAAACATCTGTTAGTATTCCATGCATGACGGGTGCCGTCCTTTGCAGGCTGCCACAGTCTATTGGCCTGTTCATTTGACGACAATAACACCCTCTGAAACTTACAACATTATCACGTAAGAAATCGTACCCCTTTATGATAAGTCACAATTATTGATCCCACAATTCCGAGCGGATGATCTCTGCAGACCGGGCATCAATAACATACTCCATCTTCATTCTGCGTTTTTCCGGTATCTGCTGCTCCACCAGGGAAGCTACCGGTCCTGCCGGATATAAAATAACATCCACTTCCCGGACAAACAGCGGCAGCGATTTACCGTAAACGGCACCCGCCATGATGGAACCTGGAAATTTCAAGCTCAATTTCAGTTCGTCAATCAGGACATTGAGCGTTCGTTCCTCCCGGGAAACCAACCCGATCGTATTGATGGCCGACCGTTCGACGATGGATATCAGAAAATCGGATTTCAGATGATAGATCACCGGCAACAATATCGTGTTTTCCGATTCCTCGCGGTAATGGCGCATCAGCTGAACCGGCACAAACAGGGCGTCGTACTTCACCAGTTTGCCCGGCTCATCGGGAATAATCGTCTCGCTTTTAATACCGACCTGCTGAAAGATTGCCTCAGAAACCATCTTTGCCTGTTCATGGGTAAAACCGGCAGAGGCACAGCTTTCGATGCGACTGGGCCAATCCACAAAACGCAGCTGCTCCTGAAAAAGCGTCTCAATCTCCTCATCATCCAGCCCGTTTCCGATCAGTTCCTCGAGAACAGTCCGGATGCGCTCAGCGCCCATTTCCAAACGCTGCGATTTATCCAGCGGCATGTTCTGGCGATTTACAACGAATCCCCGTCCTTTCTCGCTGCGCAGCAAGCCTTCATCAGCCAGCTGATGGTACGCTTTCCGAACGGTGTGAAAACTGGCATCCAGCTGCCGTCCCAGTTCCCGGGTGGACGGCATCACATCGCCCACCTGAAACTGCTTGGTAGCGATAAACAACCGAATCCGGTCAGCGATATGTTTGGCGGTTTTGATGTGCCTGAAATTTATGATTCACAAGGATGTTTGATCTGTATATCGGTATATGACCTTTAAAGATACCAACCTGAAGCTGTTTTTTGTATTTTTTATTAAAAGTTTTCTGTCTTTCAACGGAATCCGTATTGACAACTACACACCCCGGGAAAATACCGCAAATAAAATCCGCCTCTCTAAAACTGCGCATAGGAATCGTCTATGACCAGCCGGAGGACTATGAGGTTGACAATGGACCGCCGGACCGGTTTGCCGAATTTGAGCCGGAGTCCACCATTGAGGTGATGGAGCAGGCCATAACTGTCGCCGGACACCAACCGGTGCGTATCGGACCCCCTCATCGGCTTCTGCGTTCAAACCACGAAGTGGACCTTGTGTGGAACATCGGCGAGGGGTATGGAACACGAAACCGGGAGGCCTGGACGCCTGTTCTGTGTGAAATGCGGGGTATTCCCATTCTGGGCAGCGATGCCTACACGCTCACTGTCACGCTGGATAAGGTCTTGACCAAGCAAATCGCCCGTAATCTGGGGATCCCTGTCGCCGACTGGACGGTAATATCCGACTGGAATACACCAAAACACCGCACTTCCGGATCCAATTCTGAAAAATATGACCCCGGTTCCGGTTTCACCCATACCAAACAGTCCGGCTCAGATATTCCGCCGGCGGATTTACCCTTACCGCTTTTTCTGAAACCCCGGTATGAAGGTACCTCCAAGGGAATAACCGAAAATAGTGTGGTTCATACACCCGAACAGTTCCGGGAACAGTGCCGACATATACTGGTCACCTACGATCAGGATGTGATGGCGGAGACCTTTTTATCCGGGGCGGAACTGACCTGTGCCATGGCTTACCATCCGCTGAAAGCACTTCCGGTGGTTGAGCGCGGCCTGCACCGTTCGGGGATAGGATCTCATGCTGTTCAATCGCTATCGAATCATGATGTTCATACTTCAGATGCCCTGACCCCGCATCTGGAAGAACAGATCACGATGTGGTCGATCCGCCTTGCCGAGGCCCTTGAAATCCGGGATTATGCAAGATGTGATTTCAAGCTGGATGAATCCGGTAACCCATATTTCCTGGAAGTCAATCCGCTGCCGACTTTTGCCCTCGACAGTACTTATGCGATTCTCGCCGAACTACAAGATATGCCCTATCCCGAATTTCTGTCCGGGATTCTCTGCGATGGCATTCGGCGTCTGAGGTCAGACTGACCATGCCGGCTTTTCAGCTGCTCGTTTGTCCGATACAAAGGTAACCATCGCTTTATGCCGGAGAAAATGCAACTCCTGCTACGGTTTGATCACCTGAACGGTTATATCTTGACGACGCTTGGACAACAGCCAGTCATAGATATCGCGGCCGGCATATATCTGCACCCAGATATCATGACCTCCATGTTCATGATTTGTAAGCAGAGCTTCCGGATGTCCCAGCTCTTCCAGTTTATTCATGGCCGGATAAAAATACTCCGGCTCGACTACCGGATCTCTGCCGCCGGAAAAACACCACACCGGCAGTTCATGTTCGGCAATCGGTGCCACTCCATCGGGATGCCCGTAACCTACAACAGGAGCAACGGCAGCAAATTGCTCGGGAAAACGGGAGGCGATATACCAGGATCCAAACCCGCCGTAACTGATACCGGTCAGGTAGACACGGTCCGGATCGGTTCGGAACGTCTCTCCGACCTGATCCAGGATATCCATCAAATCCTCATCCAGCCTGTACCATCCGTCCGGAGGACCTTCTGCCGAATAGGGAAGCTCGCCGGGAGTCGGTGCGCCGTCCATCGCCATGGGTGGTGTGTCCGGTACCGGACGGTCCGGGACACCTTCGTCTAGGCGTTCCGGGATTTGATCCCGGCTGCGGTTGGCGATATACCCCACATCTCCCATGCTGTACATGGGAAGTTGCGGAGCCACAATTACAAACGGAAGTTCCCGCTTTTGCACCCAGGCCTCATAAAGCGGTCCGTGGACCATTACAAAGTCAAGCTCTTCCTTGCCATCTCCCCGTTCTCCGTTACCATGCAGAAAGAGCATGACCGGCCACTCTTTATCCGGATTGGCGTGATACCCATCGGGCAGATAAACAAAATAGTCCCTCTCTTGTCCGGTGGCCCGGCTGTCGTAGGACAGACGCCTTAATTCGCTGCCGTTGCCGGTTCGGTCATCATCATTCAGCACGGTGCGGCCGGCGGCACAACCTGCCAAAAAGATGAAACTCAAACCAAACACCATTAGATTTACACTGTTCATAGGTTTTCTGTTTTATGGTTATTTAACATAAGATAACACAAAATTTGCAGACAGGCCTTTTTTGGATATCCCGGTCTGAAGTAGAATTAAACAAACTCTCTTCTCCGTAAATTATCATATCACTATTTCAGCAGAAATTCCAGCCATATGCCGGTTTTCGACTCTGAAATACCCCAAAAGGCTTTCCGGAACAAAAACTTGTCTTGTGTATTTCCGGGATGTAAATTTCCGGCACGAGCCACAAGTATTTCCGGCGTAATCGGCTCAATTAATCAGCTACTGATAACCTGGAGGGACCATGAATCACAGCCGCAAGAATATCATTATTATTGGAGCCGCAGGGCGGGATTTCCACAATTTCAACACCTGTTACCGCGACGATGAAACCTGCAATGTGGTCGCTTTCACCGCCGCCCAGATTCCGGATATCGACGGGCGCCGCTATCCTGCCGAACTGGCCGGTTCGCTATATCCTGACGGCATTCCCATTCACTCACAGGAAAATCTGCCTGGCTTGATCCGGGATTTGAAAGTCGACATCTGTGCCTTTTCCTACAGCGACATTTCTTACCAGGAGGTGATGCATGTCGGGTCGATCGTCAATGCTGCAGGAGCCGATTTCCTGTTAATCGGGCCCGGACGGTCCATGATTGCCGGCTCCAAACCGGTGATATCCATCGGTGCGGTCCGTACCGGATGCGGTAAGAGTCAAACTTCCCGGGTTGTCATCGAATTGCTAATGAGTTACGGGTTGCGCGTGGTTGCTGTTCGTCACCCCATGCCCTATGGCAATCTGGCAGCACAACGGGTTCAGCGTTTCGCTACCATCGAAGATCTGCACAGGCACGAATGCACGATTGAGGAAATGGAGGAGTACGAACCGCATATAAACCGGGGCAATGTTATTTATGCCGGTGTGGACTACGAAGCCATACTGAGAGAGGCTGAAAAAGAGGCTGATGTAATTGTCTGGGACGGAGGCAACAATGACTTTCCTTTTTACAACTCCGACTTGATGATTACAGTAACCGATCCTCATCGTGCCGGTCATGAACGCACCTATTATCCGGGAGAAACCACACTGCGCCTTGCCGATATTGTGGTAATCAACAAAATTGACAGCGCGGGGCCGGAACAAATTCAGTTGCTTCGCAATAATATTGCTGAAATCAATCCCGAGGCCCTGGTGGTGGATGCGGCATCGCCATTGACGGTTGACCATCCCGAACGGATACGTGGAAAGCGGGTTCTGGTGGTAGAAGATGGTCCGACCCTGACCCATGGTCAGATGCAATACGGTGCCGGGACCCTGGCCGCTCAAAAATTCGGGGCTGCAGCATTTATCGATCCGCGTCCCTTTGCCGTTGGGAAGCTGCAGAATACCTTCGCAACATACCCGGATGTCGGAACGGTCCTTCCGGCCATGGGTTATGGTGAACAGCAAGTCAGGGACCTGGAAAAGACGATACGGGCCACCGATTGTGATACCGTGGTCATTGGCACCCCGATTGATCTTACCCGGATTGTCGACATAGACAAACCCGTCGCCAAGGTAGGTTATGAGCTTCAGGAAATCGGACAACCCGTTTTAGACGATCTGATCAGTGAATTTCTGAAAAAAAAGAATGTAATATCCGCAGAGACCGGCTGACCATGCACGCCCGGGAATCCTTGTCAGACCGGTGAATAACGGGTGAACGCCGGGCTTTTCTATACAAAGAACTTGTCCGCCGCGGGATTTGTAAACGTTGTTTTTCATTGTGGTGCGTGACATTTACTCTATAATTATCAGGGAAAGCGCCGATAATAAAGATAAATACATGGATCACGCCTGAGCCCAACATGAAGCAAAAATCCCGAGGCCCTTTTAGCCGGCAGAAGACCGAACATCACTTTGCAGAGCTCATTGCAAAAAAGACCAAGCTGTATCTCGCACACACACCCGACACGTACCATATCCGCTATGCATTAATCGACCGTATTTCCGGTGATATCTCAGCCTGGCTTGAAACTGTTTCCCGCTCAGGCAGCCCCCTTCCGGAATTTCCGCTGAGTCTGAGCATCTGGATGAATGGCATTGAACTGGTACAGGAGACCGGCAAGCCTTTTATAATCGGGTATCAATGGGATCAGCGCAACTTCCTTCTGCAGATCCAGGGCGACCACCTCCCGATGGTATTGGTCGAAAAAATGGCATCAACTACCGGTTCTCCGGATTATTACGCCGGTTCCAACCTGCAGGATCACTCTTTGCCGCCTGACTCCCATATAGCGCAGCACACATCACGGAAAAACTACCCCGGGGATTATGTTGTACGCATCCCCGGAAAACTGTTTTATGCCCAGTCGGATATTTGAAACAGAACATTAA
The DNA here is from genome assembly GCA_007132495.1 of Balneolales bacterium. Lineage (GTDB taxonomy): Bacteria > Bacteroidota > Rhodothermia > Balneolales > Natronogracilivirgulaceae > SLOL01. The sequence goes on along the minus strand of SLOL01000132.1, from coordinate 19,302 downwards.
TCTCCCTGATCCAGCGTCCGTTTGAGTTCCGCCAGCAGCATCAAAGCCTCAACCGGAGTCATCCGGTTGGGGTCCACCCCTTCCAGTTTATTCTTGACCGTTTCCAGATTGGGATCCAGTTCTGTCTGAAACAGCGACATTTGCGGAACAGGACTCTGCTTTTCCATATTCTTCACCGCTTCTCTGGTTGCTTTTTTCTTTCCGGCCGCCCCCTTCTCGAGGGTACCGGAAGAGCGTGTGACATCGAGACTGTGAGATTCCAGATTTCCAAGGATTTCGCGGGCACGATGAATCACCAGTTCAGGCAGGCCGGCCATGGCTGCCACCTGAATGCCATAGCTGTGGTCTGCTCCGCCGCGAACGAGCTTGCGCAGAAATATGATTTTACCTTTGTGTTCCTTGACCTGAACGTTGTAATTGACAATACGCTCGTAAAGGTTTTCCAGCTCATTGAGTTCATGATAGTGAGTGGCGAACAGGGTCCGGGCCGCAACGACCGGCTGGTTGTGCAAATACTCTGCCAGTGACCAGGCAATGCTGAGTCCGTCAAAGGTGCTGGTCCCCCGTCCGATCTCATCCAGCAGTATCAGCGACTTCGGACTGGCGTTGTTCAATATATTCGCCGCCTCGTTCATCTCCACCAGAAACGTACTCTCTCCGGCGGCAAGGTTATCCGACGCCCCGACCCTGGTAAAAATCTTGTCCACCATGCCGACCTCAGCCTCTTTGGCCGGAACAAAAGATCCTACCTGGGCCAACAGCACAATCAGGCCGGTCTGCCTCAGGATGATGCTCTTCCCGGCCATATTGGGACCGGTGATGACCAGGATCTGCTCGGATTGGTTGTCGAGCGTAATATCATTTGGAATGAAGGGCTCACCCCGGGGGAGTGACCGTTCAACGACCGGATGCCTGCCTCCCTTGATCCGTATGGCCTCCCCGTCATTGACCGACGGTTTTATATAGTTGTAGCGATAGGCCACTTCCGCCAGGCTCTGCAGGCAGTCGAGCTGTGCCAGGGCATCGGCGTTCTGCTGCACCGGTCCGGCGTGTTCCCCTACAAAATCCAGCAGCTCCTGAAAAAGCTCCTGCTCCATAACCTGACTCCGCTCCTCGGAGGAGAGGATCTTCTCCTCAATATCTTTCAGCTCCGGAGTGATATACCGCTCGGCGTTGACCAGGGTCTGCTTGCGGATGAAATCATCGGGAACCTTGTCCTTGTGGGCATTGGTCACCTCGATATAGTAGCCGAATACTTTGTTGTAGCCGAGCTTCAGCGAAGGGATTTGGGTCTGTTCCACCAGATCTTTCTGGATGCGGGCCACATACTCTTTTCCATTGCGGGCGATATCCCGGATTTCATCCAGCTCTTCGGAGTAACCATCCCGGATAAAGCCGCCATCCCGCAAGCCTGCCGGAGGATCATCAACCAGCGCAGCGCCAATCCGTTCCGGCAGCTCCGGTAAAACACCGAGTTGCTCAGCAATGCGTACAACAAGCGGCTCCTCCAGATCATTGAGCAGCGATTTGATCTCCGGTATCCTGCCAAGGGAGTCGTTCAACTGCTTCAGCTCTCTGGCATTGGCACGTTTTACACAGATTCTGGACACCAGCCGCTCCAGATCCCCGATCTCGTTCAGCACCTCCCGCAACCGGCTGCGCAAATCATGGCGAACATTCAGCACCTCCACAGCCTGCAAGCGCTCCCGGATCTCATCGAGATTTTTCAGCGGACGCATCAGCCATTTCCGCAGCAACCGGCCGCCCATGGCGGTACGGGTGTGATCCAGGATGGAGATCAGCGTCCCTTCCCGTCCTCCCTGCTGCAGACTGGTGATGAGCTCCAGATTCCGTTTGGTCGACGGGTCAAGCATCATGTAGCCGGTGTTCTCGAAGGCATACATGGAGCGCAGGTGACCGAGCGAAGCCTTCTGATTTTCCCGGACATAATGCAGCAGCGCTCCGGCCGCCACATGGGCATTATCAAGCTCCTCGACACCAAAACCCTTAAGGGAGTGGGTCCGGAAATGCTCCAGCAACAGGTCATAGCCATATCTGCCCTCGTACACCCACTCTTCCACCCAGGTTATAACATGGTCAGCCAGCCATTCCGGCACTGATGATTTGCTCTTTTTGCTGATCAGGATTTCAGCCGGCTCTATGGATGCCAGCACTTCCTGCAACTCTTTCTGTGACAGTTCACAGACAGCGAACTCACCGGTGGAAATATCGGCAAATGCGAGTCCATACACCTTCCCCTCCAGATGCAGTGAAGCGATGTAGTTATTCCGGTTGCGGTCGAGCACCTTGTCGGAAAGTGTTACACCGGGTGTCACCACTTCGGTAATCTCGCGGTTCACCAGTTTGCGCCCGGCCGCTTTGGCCTGAGCCGGATCTTCTGCCTGATCACAGACGGCAACCCGATACCCTTTTTTTACCAGTTTCGGGAGGTAACTGTCGAGGGCGTGATAGGGAAATCCGGCCAAAGGCGTCTGGTCGCCTGCGTTGTTGCGGCGGGTGAGCGTAATTCCCAGTTCCCGGCTGATGGTGATCGCATCATCGGAAAATGTCTCGTAAAAATCGCCCACCCGAAACAGTAACAAGGTCCCCGGATGCTGCTCCTTGATCTCATGATACTGCTGCATCAGGGGTGTACGTACTTTTTGTTTGCTCACGGTACCTGTATCATCCATATTGTGCCGGCATCATTGCACCTTTTGCTCCCGATCCATTACATTTCGTAAACTATTTAAAATAGCGTAAGTGAAGGAGAAGTTAAATCGGTAGTTATAAATACATGAACACCATTTACAGGATATTGTAACATGTGCCTGTTACACCTGCACCCTGAACCTGCATAAGTATGCATCAAAAGCTGAGCAAACCATTTTTTCGGAATGATGATGTTGTCGCTCTCGCCCGTGAGTTGCTGGGGTGCCGGCTGTGGACACGAAACGGAGAAGCTGTGACCGCGGGTATCATTGTGGAAACCGAGGCTTATGACGGTCACACAGACCGGGCATCACACGCCTACGGTGGCAGAAAGACCCCACGGACGGAAATATTCTATCATCCCGGAGGAGTGGCCTACACCTATCTGTGCTACGGCATCCACACACTATTCAATATCATTACGGGTCCGGCCGATGTCCCGCATGCCATTCTGATACGTGCCGTGGCTCCCTGCGAAGGCATTGAAACCATCCTGAAACGCAGAAACCATTCCCGTTTACGCCGGAATACGGCCGGCGGACCGGGCCTGGTAACTCAGGCACTTGGCATCACCAGAGCCGACAACGGTCTGCCGGTCGATGGCAACCGAATCTGGTTGACCGCAGCAACAGGCCGGGAGCGGGTAACCCCGTCCGAAATACGTTCCTCCCGGCGCGTAGGCATCGACTATGCCGGCGAAGATGCCGGACTCCCCTGGCGATTTCGTGTAGATGCTTCTCCCTGGACCAGCCCTGCTAAATAAACATGCACCGCTGACCCATAAATGCGGTTCCGGAAAAGCCGTCCTGAAACATGCCGGACCGGGGACGCAGACCCGTTGTACGAAAAGCCCGCCCCTGAATGGAGACAGGCTTAAAATATGTACGAAACAAACAGGGGGCGTGAACCCGTTATTCAAAAGCCGTCAGGTTGCTGACCACCCTCCTGCATCTGCATCTCCTGGATCATTCTCTGCATTTTTTGTTGCAGTTCCTGATCCTGCTGGATAGCTACAAATACTTCCTGATATCGATCCAGGGGCATTCCTTCTTCTTCTATGGCAGCTATCAGTTCCGTTTCCATTTGCTGCTCGATCTCACCGATCAGTTCCGAAGCTTCTTCAAACCGCTCGACGTCTTCAGCAGATACATCCATCTCTTCCGGTGACTGGCCCATCTGCATACCCTGGATAATCTCATTGTATGTTTCTACATTAAGACCTTTATCCTCAACAATGCCGATCATTTCCATCTGTGATTCGGTCTGTATTTGCTGCGCTTTCATGGAAGCATCAACGAATACCTGAAGTTCATCATCGGACACTTCAGGGACATCCTGAGGCTGCTGCGGAGGCTGTTCAAACTGCGCTTGCGCTGTAACGGCCGTAAAAAGCAACACCAGCGCAATTGTGCATTTGGCAATCCAATGTTCGTTCATATATTCCTCGGTCATATCATTTAATTGTTCCGGTAGGTGATTACTAACAGTTGGAACATATAATTATTTTCTCAAAAACCCGAATTTAACGGAAATGTTGTCTTTTTGACCATCGCATCCGCCATGCAGAGCCTTATATTACGTTCTTAAGAGGCTTCATATTGCACTTTTCAGGTTACCGGCTGACTCTAATACACCTCTTGCGGTCGTTTTATATCAAAATCATAAAACGCAAAATATCCACACCAATGCTCCCGACTACATGAAGAAAAAAACAAAACCGATGAAAAATCTGATGCTGCGGCTTGGGCTGCTTGTCGTGGGTGTTCTGGTCGTATATCTGGTAATCACCCATTTATACAGTCCAACAACCGATCCTCCGGCGCACTCAGAAGAGATCATCCCCGATGAAGCTTTTGTATATGACGGTGAACCTGTCATTCAATCCATTACCCGGTGGCAGACTGAGGATAACTCCGGTCTTCAGGCCATTAACCAGCGCCTCCCGGATCTTTATGAAGTTCTTGTGCTTGGAGAGGATATAACCGCCAACCGGGCTCCAAACCACCTTGTCATTATCCGTGACCCGGAGCTTCCTGACCTGAACAGCGGTTTGAGAGACTTCGGCTTTTCTCATGTATTTCGCCATCTGGTGGTTTATGAAACGCGCAACAACACGTTGTACCCGGTACTGACCATCAATCCGGAAGCTATCCGTGATGAGGGGGGAAATACGTTAATTGACCAGGTTCCTGCACGGAACGGTTACGCCTTGTTGCTCGAAGCTTTTGAGCATGAAGAGCTGTACAGTGCCCCGGTGGAACTTCTTGAAATCGTGATGCTGGACGAAAACGGCAGGGAGATGAGTGACGAAATCGTCATTTACTGGGATCCGGCTGAGTCGGCGTATAAAGCCACCAATACATTCGGAGCTCCATAACCGATATTCATTTTCTTCGGGACCCATTAATTTTTATTTTAAGGGCTTTCGCCTGAAGCGACCAACTTGACGGCAATTGGTTATCGGCACGATGCATCTCTTATCGGTCGCACCACTCCCGGATTCCCGGTTCCTGTAAGCAGCCAAAAAATATTGATCGCTTTCAGCCGGAATGTATGGATCAGCCGTTATATATGGCATCCGTTCATTCGGGTATAAAAATAGACATATTGTTCTGAATCATATCACGTTGAACTCCAAGAATCCTTCCCCCAAAAAAGCTGTTATCATTGGTGCCAGTTCCGGAATCGGGGCGGCACTGGCTGTTGAAATGTCCCGTAAAGGCTACTCGCTGGGCCTCACAGCCCGCAGGTTATCCATGATGGAGGAGGAGCTGCAGCCGCAACTGACTACCCCTGCCTGGTTCGCACATATGGATGTCTCCGAAATCGACAACGCTGTTGCTACACTCCAGGATCTGGTCCGGAAAATGGGTGGAGTGGATCTGATCATCATCAATGCCGGTGTTTCCGGCAACTCGTCCGGCATGGAGCGCGAAGCCGCCGAACAACTGATCAAAATCAATGTACTGGGCTTTGCCGGCATGCTGCACGAAGCCTACCGCATATTCCAAAAACAGGGACATGGTCATATAGTCGGTATATCATCCATTGCTTCTCTGCTTCCCCATCCCAACGGGTCGGCCTACAATGCCTCCAAGGCGTTTGTCTCCAACTATCTGGACAGTATCAGATTGCGTATAAAACGCAAAGAAGAGCACATAACGGTAACCGATGTCCTCCCCGGATATGTATTAACTCCCATGACCGAGGAAAACAAACGTATGTTCTGGGTTGCATCCGTTGAAAAAGCTGCCCGGCAGATCCTCCGGGATATCGAAAAGCAAAAGTCTGTCAGTTATGTCTCCCGCCGATGGCGCCTGATTGCATGGCTCCTCTCTATAATGCCCCGCGGTCTGTTGAACAAAATACTCTGAGTCAATTTCGGATTTTCTGTTTACTATAACGGGTCTTTTTTTATTTTTGTGCAGTTCGAGGTGTGTAATACCTGTGACATGGGACACACCTGATTGATCAATGCCCAATAACACGGTAATACTCACAATCAGTGCTGTCACCCCGAACGATCGGGTACCGCAACATTACACGACACCAACCGTGAGATAGATTATGTTCAGTAAAGAGCTGATTAAACCGGAAATTTCAGAGCTGATCGACAAGAAACAATGGACCGAACTCCGGGAATCTGTCGAAGACTGGCCTATTCCCGAGATCGTCGATCTCATGCTCAATCTTGATAAACGCGACCGTGTCGTTTTCTTTCGAATTTTGCCCCGGCACTTGAGCAGCGATGTATTCGCCCACTTCGAGGCGGAGCAGCAGAATGCCCTCCTCCTGGAAATGACCGACGAGGAGACGCGTCAGCTGCTTGCCGGCCTGGCACCGGATGATCGAACCGCCCTGCTGGACGAGCTTCCCGGCCAGGTCACCCAGCAGCTGCTGAACCTGTTAAGCCCGCAGGATCTCAAAGAGGCTCGCTACCTTCTCGGCTATCCTGAGGAGAGTGTCGGACGATTGATGACCCCGGACTATCTGGCTGTCCGGACCCACTGGACGATCGGCCAGGCCCTTGACCACATTCGCAAGATGGGCCGGCAGAGTGAAACCATCAACGTGATATATGTCACCGATCCTGCCTGGAAGCTGCTCGACGCCCTGGACCTGCAGTTGTTCATTCTTTCCGATCCGGACAGGAAGGTCGAAGATATTATGGATGATACCTTTGTCTCGGTTTCAGCCTTTGACGACCGGGAAGAAGCCGTGCAAGTCGTTCAGAAATATGACAAAACGGTACTACCTGTCGTGGATTCCGACGGAATCCTGCTGGGAATTGTAACAATTGATGACCTTCTGGACGTCGCGGAAGAAGAGGCCACCGAGGATTTTCACAAGGGTGCGGCGGTTGCCCCCCTGCGAACCAGTTATCGGGAGGCCTCCATATGGTCGCTGTTCAGCAAGCGCATATTATGGCTGGTGATCCTTGTATTTGTAAACCTGGTTTCGTCCGGGGTCATTGAAGCATTTGAAGAGGTGCTGGCATCGGCCATTGCCCTCGCCTTTTTCATACCGTTGCTTATAGACAGCGGAGGAAACACAGGCGCACAGTCCGCCACGCTTATGGTTCGTGCCATTGCGACCGGGGACATAGAGTTGCGGCAGTGGCTCCGAACCGTTGGCAAGGAAGTTCTGGTGGGTATTATACTGGGTCTGGCCATGGGTGTGGCAAGCTGGGCGCTCGGTCTGTACCGGGGCGGTACCGATATCGGTATCGTAGTCGGTCTTTCCATGGTACTTATCGTATTGGTGGCCAATATTATTGGAACCCTTTTGCCATTTCTGCTGACCCGGTTGAATATTGACCCTGCCGTAGCCAGCAGTCCGTTAATCACCACAATTGTCGATGCCGCCGGATTACTGATCTATTTCACCATCGCATCAATAGTCATCGGAGTATCCATATAAAACCGCAAACCTGCGATATATCATTTTTCCTTGCTCTGTTTTAAAAGCAGAGAGACAAGGTGCAGCAATTCGCTCTTTTTGAACGGTTTTGCAAGGTAACCGGAGAACCCTTCTGCCAGATAATACCCGGCATCCCCTCCCAGCACACGTGCCGTCAGTGCGATAACAGGTAATGTTTTCCATTGGTGATTGCTGCGGATGGATTTCAGCGTGGTAATCCCGTCGATGCCGGCACCCAGGCTGATATCCAGTATAACAAGATCGAATGGCTTGTTTTTTAACCATTCAAGAGCTTTTTCGCCGGAATCGACTGTTTCCACGTGATAGTCATTGCCCAGGTAGTAGCGGGCAATCAGCGAACTGTCGAAATCATCTTCTGCAATCAGAATACGGGGCATGTTGTTGAACCCCGACTCGGTTCCGCCTTCCGCATCGTAACTGTCCGAATCGGCTGTCTGCTCATGAACCGGCAATTGAATGGTAAAAGTAGTGCCCTTTCCCTTTTTGCTCGAAACCGAGATCCGTCCGCCCATGATATCAACCAGTTTTCGGGTGATGGCCATCCCGAGACCGGTTCCCTCAAATTTCCTGGCCAGTCCGGTACTTTCCTGTTGAAACTCATCAAAAACCTGCGGCAAAAAATGCGGGGAAATACCCACACCGGTATCTTTGACATCCACCTGAGCTACGCTCTGGCCATTTAGCTCTATGCGGGATATATGAATGGTAACTCCACCGTGATCCGTATACTTGAAAGCATTGGAAAGCAGATTGTACATGATACGGCTGAAGAGCTGGCGATCGATGTCCATGTAGCACTCCTTCAGCTCCGTCCGAACATTAAAAGTGAGTCCTTTCTGACGTGCCGACCGGGTATGAACCTCCATCGCCCGAGCCACTTCATCAACGAGGTTCACGTTTTCAAGCTGGATATCCACCTTTTCGGACTCAAGTTTGGCCAGATCCAGTACAGACTCAATGGTTTCAAGCAGCCTGCGTCCACTCAGTTGAATACGTACAGCCATCTCTTTCGCCTCACTGTCGGACAGTTCAGACGCCAGTATCCCTGCAAATCCAAGAATTCCGGTGAGTGGTGTGCGCATTTCATGACTCATATTGGCCAACAGAGTCGATTTAACCCGGTTCATCTCTTCGGCGGCGTTTTTGGCACTGACCAGCTCCTGTTCAGCATTTATACGATCTGAAATATCGCGGGAGTAGACCACTACGCCATTGATATTCGGATCATTTGTCAAATCCGATCCAACCGACTCCAAATAAACCCAATACCCCGATTTGTGTAAAAAGCGATACTCTGCAACCAGCCCTTCAACAGACTCCTCAATAATCCTTCGAAATTTTTCATCCACACCGGGGAGGTCGTCTTGATGTATCATGGAAAATGCATTGATCGCCGTCAATTCATCGGCATCATACCCCAATACCTTTTTTACGGATGGACTCATGAATTGAATGATTCCGTCCGGACTCAGCACCGCCACCACATCCGGGCTTTTCTCAACCAGTGCCCGAAACCGATTTTTACGGGTTTGCAGTGTTTCCCGGGTTTTTAACTCCATCATATGCAAAGAAAGAAGCTCCGAAATAAGGAAGTGCACTCTGGCCCCGTAGCTCTCCTCTGATTCCCGTTGGTTTCTGAGAACCATAACGACCCCTTCGGGATGATCTTTATCATCCCTTATCCCGGCAAAAAAACCACTTACCGGGATTTCCCTTTTCTTGAAAGTAGTCAGCGCTACTACTTCCGGCAGTTTCCGGGTAGTACCATCTTTCAGCAATTCTTTGTATCCGATGACGGTCGGTTTACCGGACTTTCGGTCATGAAAACTGCAAATGGACTCCAGGCTTTTTCCCATCACTTCCTCTGCGGATATTTCAAAGAGATTTTCGGCCGCAGGATTGACATAAGAAATGTTCAGATTGTTATCAGCAGCAATTACCGAATCCTCAATTCCGCTCAAGCCTGCCGCCAGCACATTCTTACTGCAGTTCAATTCCCACTGCTTATCCTGTTTGGAAGTTGTCATCCTATACATGTCCTGTGTCAGTGAGTTGTGATTTTCCCACTGGATGATAAAATTCTAATAATTAATATACAGCCAATTGCGGTTGACGAACAAACGGTCTTTGTAACAAAAGCGGATTCGGGTTCGTACAGATATCTACTTCCGGCAAAAATAAACCGTTTTCCTGATTTCACGGGATTTCCCTATTTTTCATTTTTACTAACCCGAATATTTCGCTCTTGTTTTCTGCCCCGGATTATTACAAGTGGTTACTTATCCCCGCATTGCTCGGAGTGGTGATCTATCTGCTTTTAATGACCCATACCCATCCTCCGGTCCAGATATCCGAATTTTCTTCCGGTGAACAGATTATTTCGGAATCCCGTCGGTTTATCGACAAAACGGGGTTCAACCCTGGCGAACTCGAACCCTATGTCACATTCCGGACCAACGACAATCTGCTGATCCGGCAAATCGATCACTTTGGAAAAAAAAGGGTGAATGACTTTATCAGAAACGGGTTTTTGAGATTCATACCATCCTATCACTGGCAGGTGCTTTGGATCGATACGGATGACCATGAAGACATCTCCATATCACTGGACAGCTATAAGCAACCCGTAGGAGTCACACTGTTTCGCACCATCCATGCTCCTGACGGCGCCATTCAGGCATTCCACATAGATGACCATCGCGGCCACAATCGTATCCGCGATACCGAAACCGTCAGGGATTCCATCGACTTCGACACCATTGCCGTCGGAAATCTTGAATCCGGCAATCCGTTTCACCCTCACATAAAGCAGGTAATATCGGGTACGGTGTGGGATAACCACATGATGAGCGTGGATTCGGTCTATATGTCCGTAATTGATGACCACCAGCCCGGTGACAATATCACCGGGACGGAGCCGGACAACCTGTTTGATAATCAAGGTAGCCGGGCCGGTAATATCCGGTTATCTCCCCAAAACGAAATCTTTGAACATCTGTCGACCGTTACCGTCACATTGTCTCCCGACGGCCAACTGTACAGAATCGATCAGGATGTACATATCAGTGGTTATGAATCCCGTAATTCCGAAGGTCCGATCGGCCTGGTGCGGGTTATTTTTTATATCCTCGCCATTCTGCTTCTGTTGGTTATTTTTTTTCGCCGACTGTTTTATCGCCTCATTGATGTACGAACCGCAACGATCTATGCCATAACAGCAGTCGGTATTATGCTGGTCCACTTGGTTCACATGTTTATCCAGGGTTCGGCCTTTGAATTTGTTGATCAACAGATCCTGCAGATCCTGGCCATCATCATGGGTTTTCTGCTGTTATCGGGACTCATAGGTATATTGGTATTCATGGTATCCGGTTTGAGCGAATCTCTGACGCGGGAAATATGGCCTGACAAGATCACCAGCCTGTCTCTTATCCGGTTGGGATATCTGAAAAGCAAACGGGTCGGAAGATCCATTGCAACCGGTGTTCCGTTAGCCCTGATATTTCTCGGCGTGGCCTCCATCATGTACAGCATGACGGATCACAGCTATCTGAATCCACTCGAAGACCATTTCTTTTACACCGACAGCTACCTTTTCCCTCCCTGGCAACTGTTTGTAAACAGCCTGTTCTGGATGTTCCTTATTTCTGCCGGTTTATATGCCTGTTTTATCTCATGGATCGCAATAAACAATAATCACACCACACTTTTACTCCTGGCTGGCGGGCTGGCTTTCTCGCTGATGTCCGCTTTTCATATAGAAACCTCCGATTCACTGCTTGTTATCACTTATTGGTTTATACCCGGACTCGTCGTCACCTATACCTATCTGAGGTATGATCTGTTAACGCTGTTTATCTCCGTATTTCTTTTTTTTGCCGCCTGGTCGGTCACCGACGGTCTGTTGGTAAGCGGCTCTCAGGACAGCCTGCTGGCCTGGTCCGTTTATCTCTTCATGGCTCTTTTTCTGTGTTTTGGTTTCTACCTGGTTAAATACGGCAGGGAGTATGATCATATCCCCGAACTGACCCCGAAATATATCCGCGAAATCGCCCGTGAGCAGCGTGTGGAGCGGGAGCTGGAAATCGCTCACCATGTGCATCAATCTTTCTTGCCGGTCAATCTGCCGAGTTTAAAAGGATTGAAGATTGCCGCCAGTTGTCAGGCCGCCTTTGATGTCGGCGGTGACTATTACGATGTAGTACCGATCGACAGGCACCGTACAGCATTCATGATCGGAGATGTCAGCGGCAAAGGTATTCAGGCGGCTTTCTACATGACCATGGTCAAGGGGATTTTTCAGAGCCTGGTCAAAGAAATTCCGGATCCGGTCCCGTTATTAAGCAGAATGAACCGGATTTTTTATGACAATGCGCGGCGAGGCAGCTTTATATCGGTATGCTACGGACTTATGGATGAGCGTACCGGCACCTTGCGATATGCCAGGGCAGGACACAACCCCGCCATTCTGCTGCGATCCGGAGATCAACGGTCCGAGATACTTCGATCCGACGGACTTGCCATCGGTTTAACCAGCGGGCGGGAATTTGAGGATGGTCTGTCGGAGCAGTCTGTACAGCTGAATCAGGGTGATGTCCTGGTTTTCTACACGGACGGCTTTACAGAGGCGACCAACATCCATAACGAGATGTTCGGAGATGATCGCCTCCGAAAAGAGTTGGAGGATCACCACAAGCTCAAAGTAGACCAATTACTGGTCCATATGAGTAGCACTTTACGAAATTTCACTGCGGGTGCCACCATCAACGATGACATGACCATGGTGATCGTAAAGTATGATAAGGAAGATACCTCCGATTAAGGCATCAGGACGGTATTAACGGCATGGATAACACCGTTTGTGGCTATAATATCTGCGGCAACCAGGAGCGCTTCATCCACTGAAATTCCCTGTTCGTGGTGTGTTACTTCGAAATCCGATCCTTCCAGGGTCGAGATATTGTCGGTTGCAGCCAGATCTTCGGCTACCATTGATCCGTTAACGATATGTGCCCGCAGAACGTTGCGCAGCTCATCCGGATTTTCAAGCAGATTTTGCAACTCCTCATTTTCAATTTCCTGAAAAGCCTGATCGGTTGGTGCAAAAACCGTGAACGGTCCATCCTGGCTCAACTCATCATCAAGGCCGGTTTCCTCCAAAAGCGTTCGAAAATATTGGATTTGTCCAAATTGTGTAGCTGAATCCACAATATTTTCTCCGGTCTCAACCTGTGCCTGGGCACCCGGAACCTGAATCAGCGTCAATAATAATACCAGGGATAAACCTTTCGCGATATGCTTTACAAATTGTTTAATCATAAATCTCCTTTATTTTGTTCGGTGTCTACCATAATAAATGAGACAGAAACCATAATAGTTCACATAGTGGCATATTTAATGACTTTTTACAAACATGAGGATGTGAATACTCCGCCCCGACAAAATCTGATGAAGAGTATATGAATATTCCCTATTATTCGGCGAAACCTTTGGAAATTTGAATAACAATGTTCAGGGAGCAGCTTCATGCACAACATCGTATTAATCAACGGAGACGGAATTGGGCCGGAAATAACCGATTCGGTTATGCGGATTATGGATACCGCCAAAGTCAATATCAACTGGATCCCGGCAAAAGCAGGAATGAGTGCCTATGAAGAGATGGAAAACCCGCTCCCGGACGAGACCATAGCGCTCATTGAAAAGCACAAAATTGCACTTAAGGGTCCACTCACCACCCCGGTGGGCAGCGGATTCCGCTCTATCAATGTGGCGCTTCGCCAAAAATTCGACCTGTATTGTAACATGCGGCCGGCACAAACCCTTCCCGGGGTCCCCACACGGTTCGGCAATGTTGACCTGATTACCTTTCGCGAGAATACACAGGGCATGTATGTCGGACATGAGCGTTATGTAGACGGAGATGAAAACCACGCTGAAACGATTGCAGTGATCACAAGGGCGGCCAGTGAAAGAATCATCCGGGCCGCTTTTGAATATGCAAAACAACATGGCCGCAAAAAGATCACTTTGGTCCACAAGGCCAATATTCTGAAATACACAACCGGACTCTTTCTCAAAGTCGGTCAGGAAATAGCCCTGGAGTATCCCGAAGTCACCTTCAATGACATGATCGTAGACAATACGGCCATGCAGATGGTTTTACGTCCGGCCATCTTTGACATCATTGTTACCACCAATCTGTTCGGGGATATTCTCTCGGATCTGGCATCCGGTCTGGTTGGAGGTCTTGGCGTGACCGGCTCGGCCAATATGGGAGATCATCATGCCATTTTCGAAGCGGTGCACGGATCAGCCCCGGACATCGCGGGTCAGGGCAAGGCAAACCCAACAGCATTACTGCTGTCGTCATTATTGATGCTCGATCACCTCGGCGAATACGATAAAGCCGAAAAAATCAGAAAAGCTCTTCACAAAACGCTGCTCGACAAGGATGTCATTACCGGTGACATTGGTGGCCTGGGCAGCACCGAAACCTTTACCAATGCGGTAGTCGCCAATATGTAATTCATACCGGTCTCCGGCTTCCGGGTAAGCCGTTCCGGTATTCACGATACGGGCATCCCGGACAGGTATGGCAACAAAGTCATCCCGGAACGGTCCGGCAACTCAGGCACTCCTGCCCGGTCATTCCAGGACCAGAATTTCGGGCTCTCTTGTCCCGGTATCGTAAATCGCCACGGTTGCCCGTGAATCAAAGCCGTGCGCCGATCCCGGATTCAGCATTCGGGTTTTCCCGACCATTTCATTGACTACCTGGTGGGTATGTCCGCTTATAACCAGATCATATGAGCCGCATTTGGTCAAGGCATCGGTTATGGCGGGCTGGGTTCCGTGATACAGGGCAATTCTGCACCCCTCAATTTCGGTGTGATAGAACTCATTGTGAATGTTCAGCCCGTGCTCCCTGAATTTTGAGATAAGCCGGAAATGGTCACCGTCATTATTCCCGAATACAGCGTCCATCTCATACCCTTCAAACAGGGGTACGGTAAAGGGGCTGCAAAAATCTCCCGCATGCAGGATGTGCGTTACTTCCCGGTTTCGAAATAATGATACGGCTTTTGTTATATGGGGTACATGATCGTGTGTGTCGGAAATGATACCTATCAGCATAACAATTCGGGTTTCGGGTTAAAATTATTACATCTTATAACTTTTTAATTGCCGCTTTTGTATCTTTTATTAGACTGATAATTAGTATGTTGCACGGAAGCGGCCACAAAGTCAATATGTTTTCCGTCGAAAATAGCCAGCTGAAGAACATTATACCAATCCTCCTTGTAACCAAACCGGTCCTGATATTTATTTTATGCCGGGCAAAGTAATATTCATAATCCTTGCCGTTACGATGTCACCCATGACTTCTCCCGTTTCCGGATCGGGAGAACAGTTTGAGGGGATGCTGCATTATGAACTTATTATCAACGATGAGTCCCAGGACTTCCGGTATGCAATCAAGCGTGGACTGGTGCGACTGGAAATCGATGATCCGCATATGGGCGGTTCCATGACCATTCTTATCTCCCCGGAAGATGGTCGGATGGCCATGCTTATACACGAAATCCGGGCCTATACCGAGATTGATATTAATGATGTGGCCACACGCCAGGAATCGTTTATCAATCAGATGGAGCAAATAACCGAAACGGGTAACCGGATGACGATCGCCGGAGTCGAAACCCTGGAATATCTCATCCATACGGATAACAATGGTACGCTCCGGATCTGGTCACCGGAGGAATCCACACAATACGGACACTTTCAGTTTCCCGATTTCGGTAACCGGATTCTGGCCCATATGCTGAATCATGACCTGCCGGTTGCGTTGTTTCCTTTTGCCATAGAGTACGAGAGTGATCAAACTCATATCGAAATTCATCTGCAAAAAATCGAGGAAGGCAATCTCGCTATTGACCTCTTCACCGTTCCTGCAAATTACAGGAACATATCGGTGACCATACCGGATTATTAAACGGTAATATTCCTGAGCCGGTCGGCGCCTCCATCAAAAAAATCCTGTGATGATACGAACTGCACTTATATTGTTGCTTATACTGAATACCTTGCAATTAACAGACAGGTCCATTGTTTACGGTGTCCCCCTGCCAACAGATACCCCCGGCGACAGACTGGAGCAGGCGTTTCAGCTTAAGGATCAATTCAGAGACCGTGAAGCACTGGATGCATTCAAATCGGTTCTTGAAATTGATGAAAACCACTATGAGGCGTTGTGGAACGTGGTCATGCTGAACACCTCTATCGGATATCGCCAGGATAGCAGCAGTGACGAGGAGGCGCACTATGACGAAGCCTTCAGATATGCCGAACAACTGATTGAATTGTACCCGGACAGTGCCGGATCACATTTCGCTTATTCCGCGGCAGTGGGACGCAAAGCCCAAAGCGTCGGTGCGCGTGAACGAATAAGATTGTCCACAGAAATCCGTGAACATGCCGAAAAAGCGGTAGAACTTGACCCGAATTACTCCCGGGCCTGGAATGTCCTTGGCAACTGGCACCACCGGGCGGCCAACCTGTCACGTCTGGAACGGTTTGCCGCCAATGCTCTTTTCGGAGGGGCCCCGGAAGGCGCCAGCAACGAAAAAGCGAGAGAAGCTTTTCAAAAAGCCATGGAAATCGATCCCCACTTCACCCTCTATTATCACGATAAAGCGGAATTCCTCCTTACCATCGGAGAGGAAACCCGGGCACGACGTATCATCCGGCAAGGTCTGGAGCTGGATATTGTGACCAGTGACGACGAGCTCTGGAAGGAAAACATGCGGGAGATGCTCTCCGGCCTGTAACAGAAGACAGAATTCAGAAGACAGAGTTCAGAAGACAGAATTCAGAGGGCAGCGTACAGGGTTCTACCTGGTCACAATACTTGCACCGTGGAGCCGCAGTTCAGCATCCGGTTACCGTGATACGGATTCAGGATCTGTTCCCGGGCACTGAGCCAGTCTCCATTGCCACCATTGACCATCGGGCATCTCTGATGATAGAGCGTACCTTGTCCGTGACCTATCACCTCCACCATGGTAATCATCGTCTCTGAGAGATGTTCATAATCACCGCGCTGCTCCTCTACATCCGATGCATTGGCCATTGATTCAGACCGCTCCAACAGGACAGCAGTCCAAGTCTCAAACCGGGTTTGCAACTCCGGATCGGCATCCAGCTGAACCAGACGATCAACCGATTCATGCAACCGTTCTGCTTCGTCCGATGCTTTTGACGGATCGGATTCCACCAACCCCCCGGTCAGGTTCAAATAATCTTTAATAACAGCATCAAATGCCCCTGCTATCTCATCCGAAACCGGGACCGTTGCCCGGAATTCCCCTGCTTCAGATCCGGTCATTTCTTGTCGGGAGTCGTCTGACGTCACATGGTGGTGTTCCTCTTCACTTCCGCTGCATGCGCCGAGTAAAACCGACAGTAATACGACAGCTGCTATTTTATTCATTACAATTCTATTCATTACAATTCTATTCATTACTTTTGTAAATATTGCTGTTCCACTCATCTGATATTACTCCGATTATTTTTAAGCTCTTGAGATTTTATTGTATTACATACAAAGCAATTACACGTATTCAAATCCATATTCACATTGAATGGTAGCGCCATCATCCTTGTTTATATTGCTGTCATATTTTTTTTGCTGTCATATTTTTTTCTGTTACTGCTGCATCAATATTCCCTGCTTATGCCGCTGCATATATATTTACCGGAGGTTTAATATATATACCTAATGGTTAAAGGTATTTACTAACGGGTGAATAGAGAGGAAAGTACGGTTATTTTATACGCTTACGCATGTGATTATGGTAAGAACAACACAAACGAAAATTCCGGGACTTAAAAAAAACCGGCATCAATTTTTCCTGCTGGTACTGATCAATGCTTTTGTCGGCGGGATGGTGGGACTCGAACGAACCATTTTACCGGAGATCGCCGAAACGGATTTCGGTATAGCAGCCCGGTCCGCCATCTTCTCATTTATTGTCGTTTTTGGAATCACCAAGGCAATTTCCAATTATTTTGCCGGTCGATTTGCACAGCAATACGGCAGGAAAAAAATGCTGATCACGGGTTGGTTGTTCGGTATACCGGTACCATTCATACTGATGTTTGCCCCGGACTGGAACTGGATCGTGGCCGCCAACGTATTTCTGGGGATCAACCAGGGCCTGGCATGGTCAGCCAATGTGATCATGAAGATTGACCTGGCCGGTGAAAAAGATCGCGGACTGGCCATGGGCCTGAATGAGTTTGCGGGTTATGTCGCCGTAGCGATCGTCGCTTTTCTTACCGGGTGGATAGCCTCCGAATTTGGCCTTCGGCCCTATCCCTTCTATTTGGGCATTGTTCTTGCAATTCTGGGACTGTTTCTGACCATTTTTTATGTCCGGGATACGGCCCCTTTTGTAGAATATGAATCAAATCAGACAAAAGAGCTGCGCAGTACCAAGAACCTGTTCCGGGAAGTAACCTTTAGCGACCGGAATTTGCAGTCCATATCACAAGCCGGAATGATGACCAATTTTAAAGATGGAATGGCCTGGGGAGTGTTTCCCCTCTTCCTCGCAACCGCCGGCCTCTCGATGACACAGATCGGGATTGTCGTGGCCGTATATCCTGCGCTCTGGGGCATTCTCCAGGTTATCACCGGAAAACTTTCGGATTACTCGGGTCGAAAGCAAATGCTTTGGGCGGGCATGACGGTTCAGGGACTGAGCTTGCTTATGTTCCCCTTCCTGGAGCATTTTTATGCCTTCATTATTGTTGCTGCACTATTAGGTATCGGAACCGCTATGGTGTACCCGACATTTCTGGCGGCGATTTCTGATCTGACTCATCCGCAGGACCGGGCCGAAAGTATCGGGGTTTTCCGGCTTTGGCGGGACGGCGGGTACGCCGTTGGTGCCATATTTTCCGGTGTGATCGCCGATATCTTTGACATCCATATGGCCATTATTCTCACGGGAATTCTGGTGCTGATATCCGCGATCTGGATAATGGCGGGCATGAACCGGCTTAATGAACCGTTACAGAAAACAGAGTTCAGATAACAGAATACAGAACTCGGAAAACAGAACTCAGAATACAGAACTCGGAAAACAGAACTCAGAGAACAGAATACAGACTTCAGGGAACAGGGACTTGTATTCTGATTTGTGAGGTCTGCAACGCAGGGTTTTCTGCACTCTGTACTCTGCACTCTGCTCTCTGTATTCTGTGCTCTGATTACGGTCGATAGAATTTGAATATTTAAATACATGACAACCAAAGAGCTTGAAGATAAACTGCAGGCCAGAGATATTCATCCGACGGCCATGCGTATGCTGGTGCTGGAGTTTCTGGTTGAACATGAAGAGGCCATCAGTCTTTCCGATCTTGAAAACCGCCTGACCCATTCCGACCGCACCACCTTGTACCGAACCCTTAAAACCTTCAGGGAGCACGGCCTGGTGCACCAGATTCACGACGACAGTGGAAACACCAAATATGCCTTGTGCCGGGACGACTGCACCTGCTCTTATCCGGATGACATGCATGTTCACTTCTACTGCTCACAATGTGAAAAAACCTATTGCTTTCCCCATCTGACGATTCCGG
>SLOL01000026.1 GCA_007132495.1 Balneolales bacterium | reverse complement strand
CCACCGTCTTCTATCATCACCAGAACATCATCCACCCAACCCATGGCCGGGTAGTCCAGGTCGAAACCTGCCTTGACTTCTGGTGGTGGATTTTCCATACGCCAGACGGCATCAGTGAAAGCGAGGTAACCGCCTGGACGCAGCAGTCTGTAGCAGGTCAAAAGGGCTTTATTAATTCCGATGTTATAGAGTGCACCCTCGGACCAGATGAGATCAAAGCTCTCCGGTGGTAGTTCCAGGTTAGCCATATCGCCAACCAGTGCCTGAACTCGTTGTGATAATCGCCGCTCTCGTAGTGTCACCTTGAGGCGCGCGATGCTCGGAGCATGGTTGTCAATCGACACGATGGTCCCGGACGTGAGTTCAGCGAGGTGAAGTGTTTGTCCACCGACACCGCAACCCAGGTCAAGAACTGCCGGTGAGGACGGAAACTCACCGCAAAGACTGAGGGCTTTTGCAGCGCTGGCGCGATTGCCCGGCCCCTGCCGGGGCAAGGCTTCGTAGATTTCAAAGAATATCTCCCAAAAACGTGGGTTGATTAGGCTCATGGATCTGTACGAAAAATGTCCGGTTTAAATGCCGGGATACGTCTTTCACCTGACACGGTTTATAATCAAAATATGATCCGGCAATGCCTCTGATATTGCGATACTGCCAAAATCCCGGATTAAATATTTATCATCGCTCATTTCCAGATCAGATAATTTTTTCTGGTTTTTTAATCCAACAAATTCGGTTGCTGAACGAGGTTGAAGGTTTATTTCATAAAAATGTGGACGATATCTTAACATAGAACCTGTTGCGGCGTCAATACCCCAAAAAAGTGGATTAAACAAATTGAGTACAGATACAGGATTAAACTCTTGTTCAAGCCTGAAAGTCCTTGTTTCGTAGCCATCAAACCGGACGGTGATATCTGCAGAAGTCAGGTTACGCCTTACACGAACTGATGCAGGAGTTGTTCCTCTTTCAACACCATTCACAAGAATTTGCGCACCGGCCGGCCTTGATTCAATGCTGATATTATCATAAGAGCCTGTGAAAACCGTGGCACAACCGGAAAAGCAAATAACTGTCATGGTAATTAATAGCAGGGTTAAAGTTTTTTTCATTTTGTTTCTTTGCTGTAATTTTGTTGCATTCAGCCATTTGCATGTACGAATATTTTTTACGTAAAAGAATTTATAAAGTTTAAATTGAAGATGAAGTATTATTATAAGGGACAGGACAAATAACATTATTAACAATAGGGTATTTTGGAATGATGAAATGGCCATGACCGGGCTGACGTCCGGTCACACAGGCGTATGATTAAATACGGTCATGGCATTACATGTGACATTGTGATACATATAATTTAAACAGATGAAACAGCGAACCGTCATCGTCACCGGAGCCAACTCAGGAATTGGGAAAGCCGCCGTAAAAAAATTTGCCGGGGAGGGCCATACGGTGATCATGGCCTGCCGAAATCTTGAAAAAAGTCGCCCGGTTTTCGATCAAGTTGCTAAGGAATCCGGAAACAAACAGGTACACCTTGAAGAAGTGGATATGGGGTCATTCGAATCCATCCGGACTTTCTGCAGTAATTTCCATGAAAAATACAAAGAGCTCGATGTTCTGATCCACAACGCAGCTTATTTTAATCACGGCGCTCCATACAAGCAAAGTCCCAACGGCATTGAAATCACGTTTGCAACCAACGTGGCCGGCCCGTTTCTTATGACGATGCTTCTCCGGGATCTGCTTGCTGAATCGGATGATGCTCGAATCCTTCATGCCGGAAGCAACATCATCAAACATTTTCTGAACCCGAAGAAAGGGATAGATTTTGGTCATCTGCAAAAAAAACCGGCAGATCCGCGTTCACACAGTGTGTATATCAATTATCGAAATTCAAAGATGGCGCTGCTGATGCTTACTTTCAGGCTGGCTGAGGAATTAGCGAATGATGGGATTAAAACATACTCTATTCAGATTAACGGCGCTACGATGTCGAAAGACGCCCTGATGAAGGTAAAACCTCGCTGGCGAATGATTGCCCGGATTCAGAATCTTTTTTTCCGTCCGCCGGAATTTACAGCTGATCTCTATTACGAAATATGTACGTCCGATCGGTTTAAAAATCTCAGCGGTGCCCATTTCAATCATAAACTGGAGATCATGAAGCCGGCGAAAGTGGGAACTGGGATTATCACCGACGTTAAACAGGGATTTGGTGCGGATGTGTACCCGGCTTATGCTCTGAATAAAGAAGTATCCGGGAAAGTGTGGAGTACTTGTAATGAACTCACACATTCTCACATTCGCCCATAAGAATCATTTAACGAATGAATAGAGCAGGTAGATAAAGTGCATAGGATTTTATGATGAGCAGGTAAAAGGGATATGGTGTGTTGAAATGTAAGGAAGTAATCTTTATTCAGATATTTTTATTCACATTCTTTACGTTTTCACCCATTGACAATAATGTATTATCAATGATCATATTATATCTGCCCCGAATTCGACATTGCCGGAAACGCCTGTGATTTTGTTATGGTTATAATGGCAGTATTCAATGATGTGTCTGCTATTATAAATCAGAGTCTTTGTTAAAAACATGTACTTGAATGTTCGTATTGCCGTAACAAGTGCGGTAGTGTTCTTTTTGGGGTTATCCTGCACAACAAGTGCCACGGCCGGCCCAGCCGGAGAGGCGATTCTCTCAAAAACTTTACTGGAATCGGTAAAGAACCGGGCCCAAAGCATAGTCCAGGACCAGATAACGGGAATACCGGAATTGGATCGCAGCCCCGATATCAATGGAATGCTTCAGGAGGAGATATGGGAGCAGGCCGTGGTTTGGAAGCTGCCCTGGGAAATCAACCGGGGTGAAAACCGGGCGGCCGAAGATGAAACATATGTGCTGATGGCGATACACCGGTCGAATTTTCTTATCGCATTTATCAATATGGACGGGAATCCGGACCGCATCAGAGCCACATTGACCGATCGTAACAACTGGTCACTCAACAGTGATGACGCGGTCGGTTTTTTCCTTGATCCGTTTGGTGATGGTCTCAATGCCTATGTGGTGATGATCAATGCCGCCGGGGTGCAGGCTGATGCGATGCGTCTCGATCGGGGAGCACAGGGAACCGAAGACGACAACAGTTTTGACTTTTTATGGCATTCGGAGGTGAAACGTTTTGACGGCGGATATGTGGTGGAAGCATCCATTCCTCTCCAGAATCTTCAAATTCCGGATGCGGAAGATGGCCGGCTGAGCATGGGATTCCTGCCGTTTCGCCTGCAGCCGCGAAACTTCAATCATCGGTTTTCACCTGTGGAATGGGATTTTGACCGAAGCTGCTTTCTTTGCCAAATACCACAAATCCGCATAGAGAATCCGGATCCGGGAACAACACCGGTTCAGTTTATACCGTATGCCAGCGGTTTATCCGAGGGCCGGGGCTCGGGAACCGACATTACGGATCATCCGGCCGATCATACCGGTTCTGTGGGGCTGGATGTGAAATACCAGACCTCCAATTCGGTGATCGATGCCACCATTTTTCCGGATTTCAGTCAGGTGGAAACCGACGCCTTTCAGATGACCAGCAACGTCCGCTTTCTCCCCATAGTGCAGGAACGGCGCCCGTTTTTTATGGAACGTACCGATCTTTTCCGGTTTCCGATTTCGGCGACCCTCTATACACGTTCTATAGTGGACCCGACAGCCGGCGCCCGTTGGACCGGTAAAACCGGTCAACACAACTGGGCAGTCATATCCATGCATGACCGTGCCGGATGGTTTATTGATCCCGGGCCCCAAAGATCCCGTTTGATGGTGGATGAAGAGATCTCGTCATGGAATAATTTGTTCCGGTACCGCTACGACTTCTCATCGGATTTCATGATGGGCGGTTTCTACAGCGATCGCATCACTGAAGACGGCCATAACCGGCTGCTCAGTTATGACGCGCAAATTGGAGTGGGGTCCAACCACACTTTCGTATTCCAGCCGCTTGCCGCCTGGAACAGGTATCCGGAACGTTTCAGTGAGGAATATGGCGTTTCAAGCGCGTCCACGTTCGACTATGGCTATCTGATCCGAATGGCCCGGAGCGGACGCAGCTGGAATTACCGGGCAGAAACCCGTAGGTACGGCAAGGATCTGATCACAGGTACGGGTATTCTGCAGCAGACCGATGTACAGCGTGTTACCGTATGGTCTTACTATGACTTTTGGCTGGACAGCCGGTACTTTGAGCGCATCCGCCCCCAATTCAGTACCACCGGTTACTGGCAGCTGCATGGGGGTGATCTGAGATCACTTGCAGGAGACCCGGATCTTCTCACCTTTTCACATCAAAAAAGTGTTGATCTTTTTGCGATCAATCGAACGCGCCTGCAATTGGCCGGAGATTATGACTACGAATATGTGGAGGACTTTTCGGGTAACGGAATGGAGAGTCGCGCATTTGATCTGTTCGGGTTTTCCGCTTCTTTTAGTACCGACGTTTCAGCCGATTATCGCTTCCGTGTGAGCGGTTCCTACGGTTCTGCCGTCGATTACCGGCTGATTGAACGGATGGAAGAGTACGAACTGTCTCTGTCCAATTCCCTGTATCTGTTTAATCGGCGTGTTGATCTGTCTCACCGGATGGATTTCATGCAGCTTTCTCATGATGTTGTGGCCCAACAAGCCATGACCCAGCGGCTTTCTGCCGAACTCCAGCTTACGCGCAGTTTTGCGGTTCGCAATATCATGCAATATCGGGATTTTCGGTTTAAGGAACCTCGCTATGGTGATAGTGTACCCAACCGTATTCGGACGCTGCAGAATCAAATGCTGTTTCGTTATCGCATCAACTATGCCGCAGCTATCTATCTGGGCGGCTTCGCCGAACTGGGGGAACAAGCCCCGCGCCTGAGGCATGAACTGCCGCAGGAACAGTCACAGTGGCAGGTGTTTGCCAAAATTTCCTGGTTACTGTAGCCCAGGAGTCGATGCTCAATACGGGTAATACGTCTTTTGGAATCTGCCTAAAATTGACGCAGGTCAATATGCATTACCTTTGCGTCACGACCGGGAATGACCGGTTCGATGGTAAGGGATGAATCCGTATCCGGACCTCTTGCCGTCTGCAGGGACTGTGTCCTGCCGGTGAGTTCACGAATCCGGTAGGTTCCCGGCTCATCGACATGTACGGTGATCTGTGGTCTGATCTCTTCGGTTCCGTGGTTGATGAGGTAGAGCAGAAGATCACCGTCCCCGGTCCGGTGCAGCCGGGCGACAAACGGATCATCCGATACTTCGTCGAGCGAGGTTGCAACCGGCTTCTTGATATCCGCCCATTCGGCAAGTCCCAGCATGAAGTCGTTATTGAGCGGACGGGTTTCCGGGAAGTTTGCCATCCCGAGGTAAGTGCCGATGAAGATGGTTTCCCCTTCACCGTACCGGTTGGCGACAATAGCCGGATCACCCGTCATGTCCAGATGGGCCAGCGTCTCCGCCTCATCACTGATCAATTCCACAGTATTTCCGTATAAGGTCCCGGTGAGGGTGATGTCCCGCGTAGTGCGGTGCGCGGCAGCCATCTGTCCCGGATCGTAAAAAGTACGGAACACGGGGTGTTCGATGTCGGTCATCGAGAGCCCGATTTGCTCTTCTCTCATGTAGACCTCTTTTTCACGTACTCCGAATACTTCGTGCAGTTCCATGCCGGGAATCGTCTCCGAAGCGTATCCCCGTTCATCATTCCATGCCAGTCGCGCTTCAGCGACGGCACGGCCGCCGCCGGCTACATACTGCTGCAATCCTGCGGCCGCATCCCGGGTAATCATCAGCGACCACGGCAAAATAACCAGTTTATACTGCGACAGATCCCCGGATTCCAGTTCGTTCCGGTGTATGAAATCCACAGGGATATTGTTTTCAGCAAATACCCGGTAGTACCCCAGCAGAGAGTTGTGGTGGGCCATCGGGAAGTCATCGCGTCGTTGTGCCCCGCCTACCATCTGGGAAAGCGGATTGTAGACAATGGCCACTTCTGCCGGAACCGGCCGGGAGTCCAGAAACAGATCCTGATGCCGGTCAACCATGGAGGCCAGGTATCCCGCCTCCATGGCGCGGTTGGTGAGCGAGCCGTCAAGATTCACAAGACCGTATCCGCCCGACTCATATCCGGATGACATGGGATACCAGGCATAGATGTTGATCGCTTTGGCTCCTTTGGCAATGGCAGACCAGATCCAGACCCGGTGGTCGCCGGGGGTGACCGGGTCTCCGACCATCAGCGCTATGGTTCCCTTGCCGGCTTGCAGCTCACCCACGTACCAGCCGTCATTGTTCCGGTTGGCGCTTCGCGTAAAGTCCATCATATTCATGACGCGCCAGGCCGGCCAGTGCCGCTCCGGATGGTTGTGCTTGGGATAAAGCGATACTCCGTAATAGTCTACCGACCCGGACATCAAAAAATCGTCGGTCGCACCTACTCCCATATGGGGAGAGATAATAATGGAGGAGACGGCGGCATGCGAGGTGATCACGTTATCCGGATCCGCTTCTCTTACCGCGTCATAACGCATCCGCAGGTCTTCGGCCAGTTTTTCATAGATAAAGGTTTTCCAGTCGAGATAATCCGTATAACTCAGGATGGTGCTGAAACGCGGCGGACTCACGTCCTCCCACTCATTAAAACTGCGGTGCCAGGCGATATTGAGCGCGTCAAGGCTCTCGTACTTCGCGGCGAGCCACTGCCGGAAGCGGTCCTGGGTGTGGGGACAGTAGCAGAATTGCGCATTGGGAACATGGTCGATATTGGCCCAGTTGATGATATGGGGTTCGCTCCACAGATCCCATCCGTAAAAATTGTCATATTCATTGGCGACCCGGGCCGTTTCCGTGTAGAATCCGAGAACGGCCCGGCGTACGGCGGAATGATCCGTGCAGAAACCGGGTGCGGCTTGCGACTCCACAAGGGAGCCGTCCTGCGCCATAAAACGGGCATCCGGATTCTGCTTTCCTGCCCAATCGGGTGCCGAATCGGCATACATCTGTATAATAACCTTGAGTCCGACCTCCTCAGCCAGTTCCATCAACAGCCGGAGGTTGTCAAACCGGAATTCACCGGGCTGCGGTTCGGCCCGTTGCCACTCAACCCAGGTTCGAACCGTGTTGAAACCCAGCTCTTTGATTTGTACCAGATCTCTTTTCCAGGCCCTTCGTGACCCGGGAGTTATTTCGGATAGCATGGGCGCTCGTGCATCTCCCCCGCTATACCAGACGGAAAACGGGAAAAAGTCGGCTTCGTAGGGGGTGTCCGGAGTTTGCTGCGCGTTCACGCCTGTAAGTGCATGACCGGTAAAGAGCATTAACAGTATCAGAATGGTACGCATGTAAACCTCCCTGTTATTAGGATCGTATTGATACAAAAATCAATATTCAGAGCACATAAGTATGGTGGCTTCTGCAGCCTGATGCACATGGAAATAATAAGGAATAGTATCCAATATAGTAGAAATGCCGGCTATTACAACAGCGTCACCGCCTGTTTGCGATATTTTGGAACATACCGATGATCAGGAAATCGTGTAAAGGTGACGGACAGATTGACCGATAAGTAGAAAGATGGCTTATGATTTTGGATTTGACACACGGGCCGGGTCAGCCGGTCTTATGGAGTGTGTTGTCGTTTGTTGTTGAAACCGTACCGGAGTCTCCGAAATATAACAGCGCATGAATCACGACTATGATCTGATTATTATTGGCGGCGGGGCCGGTGGACTGGCGGCTGCCGGCATTGGTGCCGGTGTAAGGGCCAGGACGCTGATCATCGAACAGCATAAACTGGGCGGTGACGGCACAGGGTATGGATGTGTTTCAAGCAAAATACTGCTTCATCAGGCGGCCAAAGCCGCGATGGGGGTAACCATCTCTTATGACACGGTAACCGGTAAACTTCAGGAGTTGCAAAACCGCATCAGTGGACACACCGAACATGCCGAACGGTTGCGGAAACAGGGTGTGGATGTGAAGATGGGCCGGGCCGTATTCATCGATTCTCACACAGTGGTCATTCATTACAGCAGCGGAGAACGGCAGCGTGTGACCGGTCGTTATTTTATCATTGCCACAGGGAGTCAGGCCCATATCCCCTCTGTTCCGGGTATCGGTCGAACTCCGTGGCTGTCTATCCGGAATCTGTTTGATCTTGCCTATTTGCCGGAGAGTATGATCATTGCAGGAGCCGATCCCACCGGTACGGAAATGGCCCAGGCATTTCAAAGGCTGGGATGCCGGGTTACTTTGCTGGATGAAGTCGATAGCATCCTCCCCGGAACTCCCCGGGAGATCACGTCCATCTTACAGGATCGCCTTGAAAAAGAGGGCGTCAATTTGCTGCCGGGGGTCTCGCTTAAGGAGATTGCCGGGGATGAGCTCCGTATTTCCGTCCGGGTCTCACGAGGGGATAAAACGAACGTACTTGAGGCTGAAAAACTGTTTTTTTCCACCGGAAGAAGGGTGAACCCGGAATCCCTGCAGCTTGACAAAGCCGGTGTGCGATATGATAACAACGGCATCCGGGTTAATACCAGTTGCCGGACCAACCTCAACCATATTTATGCCATCGGGGATGTCACAGGGCGCTACCGTTTGACCCATATGGCGGTACATATGGCCAGGGTGGCTGCAAATAATGCGCTGCTCAGATTTCCGCAGTTAATCGATACAAAGAACGTACCACAGGTGATTTTTACGGATCCTGAAATCGCGCATACAGGTGCCACACAGAGTGAGCTTGAAACGAACAGGTGTGCGTACGATATCCACCGCTTTCCGTATGACAAAATCGATCATGCCGTCACGGAGGAGGCGGATGACGGTCTGATCCAGGTTTACGCCAAAAAACGAACGGGCAGAATTCTGGGTGTGGATATCGTGGGCAAACAGGCCGGTGAGATGATCAGCCACTACACGCTGGCAATGAAAAGCGGGATCACATTGAAACAACTGGCCGGGGTGATCTACCCGTATCCGACCTATGCTTACGGCGTCGGTATTGCCGCTGATCACTGGTCCGCTGCACGGCGGAAGAATGGAAATTTCAGCCGTTGGATTCAACGAATATTCCGTTTCAAGGGTCCGGTTGAGGATCCGGTTAAAGGTCCGGTTCCGGAGGAAAATCAGATCAGAGATATTTCGTAACTCAAAAAATCGCCGACAGGCCGCCCGGAAACTTTTCGGGTAGGTGAGGCCGTAAAATTTAACGTATTATAAATGTATTTCGAACCGTTAAATGGCACACCGAATCCGATCCGTCATGAGTATTCAGAAGAGATGCATCATTGCTGCTGTCTTGATGCTGCCGTTATTGCTTTCCGTTTCTGCAAAAGCCCAGTTCTACGAGCTTGGGGTGAGAGGGGGCGTAAACCTGTCGACGCTGTCCAATACCGATAGTGATCATTATGAAACCGGTTATGATACCGGGTATCATTTCAGCGTCTTCCTGAATGTCGGTTTGTTCCGGCTACCGGTAGCTATCCAGCCGGAGGTTACCTTTACGCGTCTGGGTATGCGATATGACGGCACGCCGCATTTCGGAGTCGGCGGACCCGGACAACACCCCGATGCCACTCTCAGGATCGAATATGTTCAGATTCCGGTTTTGCTGAAGTATTATTTCCCGGTGCCCGGCTTTTTGGACCCCAATCTTTTTGCCGGCCCTTATCTGGGTTTCAGAGCCGGTGGAGAATATACATATCCGGGCCGTGAGGAAGGCCCTCTGGAAATCGACAACCTGATTCGTGAAAACGACTACGGCCTGATCCTGGGAGCCGGAACCGAAGTCCGGCTGTTGGTGACCACCGTCCACCTGGAAGCGCGTTTCACTGTCGGACTGGAGAATGTCTATGAAAGTTTTTTCGATAACGGTGAAAAGAACCGGGCGATAACCTTTTCAGCAGGATTTGTTTTTTAACAATAACAATCACTGCTCTCCCGTATGACAGTGACACACTTTTAAATTCGGAGTATTGGAGTGGGATTGGTTAACTTTTTTTAATATTTTCCGATAACAGGGGTAGAGAATGTATTGATTCTGACTTATTCTTATATAGTCAAGTATTTATAGAGGAAAAATTTAGACGGGTTGCGCTGAAATGGTGGAAGGGGACAAACATGCTATAATGTTAATGATCATTCTGTCGGTATTCGGGGGAGTTGATATAGCCACGTCCCAAAGTCCGGATGATCACGAAATACGGTTTCACCATATCACGACCCAGGACGAGCTCTCCCACCCCACTGTCCTGGCTATAAAACAGGATCATGCCGGTTTTATGTGGTTCGGAACACAAAGCGGCCTGAATCGATATTGTGGCTATGAAATAACAGTGTATCAGAACGTGGCTGCCGATCCGTACAGCCTGAACAACAATGTTATCAGCGAAATTTTTGAAGACAGCAGGAACAACCTCTGGATAGGTACTTTGGGCGGCGGACTCCATCGCTATGACCGGGCGCGGGACCGGTTTATCCGTATTGTCGGTGAACCGGATGACTGGACCACGCTCAGTGACAATACCATCAGGACCATATTTGAAGACAGCCGGGGGAATTTCTGGATCGGTACCAATACCGGCCTGAATCTGATGAACCGCGACGACTATTCGGTGACCCGGATTTATCATGATCCCGGGGATACCAATAGCCTCAGCGACAACAATGTTACGGTTTTATTTGAGGACAGCCGGGAGAACCTGTGGGTCGGAACCAGCCGGGGACTGAATCTTATGGACCGGGACCGGCAGACCTTTACGCGCTATCAGCACGATCCGAACAATCCCAACACGATCGCTTCGAATGATATCACTTCGATTTATGAAGACAGTGAGGGCATGCTCTGGATCGGTACGGCGGGGGGCGGACTCAACTATTATGACTATGACCGGGAGACCTTCGGAAGCTATCAACAGGATGGTGCCGACCCCCACAGCATCCCGGACAATTATGTCTTTTCCATTCTCGAAGACAGCGACGGAATGCTCTGGATCGGAAGCGGCCTGGAGGGGCTTAGCCGGTTCAATCGTGACGAGGAAACATTTCATTATTTTCAATACGACCGGAACGACCCTTATTCCATACGGGAAGGCGGGATTAACGCACTCTATGAAAGTAATGACCGGATCCTCTGGGTGGGTACCGTCGCCGGTGGTGTCAGCTATCTGGATCGAAGCATTTACCTGTTTTCTCACTATCAGGTCGACCCTCATGACCCGAATGGACTCACCAACAACCAGATACGAAGTTTTGAAGAGGATACTACCGGTAATATCTGGATTGCCACAGACGGGGGCGGTCTCAACCGGTTTGATCCGCAATCCGGCACCTTTACCTCCTGGATGCACAAACCCGATGATCCGCAATCCGTTCCATCGGATATCCTGCTGGCGCTTCACCTGAATGATGAGGGAATGTGGCTGGGCAGTTATGCTGATGGGTTGAGTGTGATGGATATGGAAGAGGAATCATTCCGGCATTTCAGGCACGATCCCGATGATCCGGGAAGCCTGAGTGATAACGATGTTTTCACTATTCATGAAGATCGGAACGGTCATTTGTGGGTTGGTACCAATGGGGGTGGATTGAATGAGTTGAGGCCGGGTTCCGACAGCTTTGTACGGTATATGGCGGATCCCGATGACCCGGAAAGCATTCTGAACAATGATCTGAGAGCCATCCATGAAGACCGGCAAGGCCGCCTCTGGATCGGAACCCACTCGGGAGATGTCACAGAGCTGGACCGGAGTGAAGACCGTTTCATCCACTATGATATTAACGAAAACCGGATTTACTACAACAGTGTGATTCAGGATTTTCTGGAAGACCGCCGGGACCGGTTCTGGTTGGCTTCACGCGGTGCCGGCCTTATACAATTTGACCGCGTAACCGGGGAAGCGGTAGCTTCATACACCGTCGAAGATGGTCTGCCGGGCAATATGGTTCACGGAATAGTGGAAGACGGGCAAGGGTATTTGTGGCTGAGTACCAATCATGGCATCAGTCGTTTTGATCCGGACAACGAGACCTTCCGGAATTATGACGAGAATTCGGGAGTCCAGCGAAGTGACTTTTTCGGGGGAGCAAGATTCCGCGACCGGCAGGGCTATATCTATTTTGGAGGTTTCAACGGGTTCAACCGCTTTCATCCCGAAAATATTCAGCCAAGCGAGACCGACATCCCCGCAGTAATCACCGATTTTTTGATATTCAACCGGCCGGTCTCCGTCGGAAGTGATGCACCCCTGGATCGCCATATCAGCCTGACCGATACGCTGACGCTTAGTCATGAAGCCAGCGTCCTGACTTTCCGTTTTTCCGCTTTAAACTTCAGTGCGGTGAAAGGCAATCAATTTTCCTATATGCTGGAGGGCTTTGACAGCGACTGGAATTTTGTCGGTTCGCAACGTACGGCAACCTACACCAACCTCGATCCGGGTGAATACCTGTTCAGGGTGAGAGCCACCAATAACGACGGCGTCTGGTCGACAAGTCCCACCGAAATGGTTCTTGTCATCACCCCGCCGTTTTGGCGGTCCTCCTGGTTCATTTCGGCTCTCTTGTTGACGGTTGCCCTGATATTGATGCTGAGTTATCGCGTCCGGGTTCATTCGATCAAAACCAGAAATATCGAGTTACAGGAGCGTGTAGCCGAACAAACAGCCGAGCTTAAAGAGTCCAACGCCACCAAGGACAAACTGTTATCCATACTGGCCCATGATCTCAATAACTCGGTATTTGGAATCCTGGGTTTTGTGGAGCTGCTGAAAGAAAGTATTAAAGACCGGAATCTGGAAGAAGCGGGAGAGTATACCGAACGGCTGCAGCAGGTTACCAGCTATATAACCGAGTTGTTGGAGAATCTTCTGAACTGGGCGCGTTCCCAGTCCGGCAGGATTGAACAGAATCCGGAGCCCATTCCGCTGTTCGACCTGGTGGATGACCACATCAGCCAGCTGAAGTCCCGTGCATCCAACAAGTCCATCGAATTGAAGTCATCAATCGATCCGGATTGCGGTTTGCAGGTTTACGCCGACCGGAATATGCTTTCTACCGTGCTCCGTAACCTGCTGCATAATGCGCTGAAATTCACCAAAAGCGGAGGCGAAGTTGTGGTGGACGCTGAACCGAAAGGAGACTATGTGGAAATATCGGTCTCCGACACCGGCATAGGCATGGATCAAAAAATGATTGACAAAGTTGTGAAATCGGGAGAGATGGCGTCGACCAAAGGTACCGATAACGAAAAAGGGACCGGATTGGGTTTGTCGCTCAGCCATGATTTTATACGAAGACATGGAGGGCAGCTGCATATCGAAAGCGAGAAGGGGAAGGGCACTACCATCATATTTTCAGTGTCGGCCGTAGTCACAATATCTGACACATAAAATCCCTGCCTGTTTTCAGTGTCGGCCGTAGTCACAGTATCTGACACATAAAATCCCTGCCTGTTTTCAGTGTCGGCTGCAGTCACAGTATGTGACACGTAATCACATAAAAAACCCGACTAATTCTCAACGGCGGTTACAACGACACTCCGGGAGTCTTCCATATCTTCAGCAGTTATGGTCAGAGTTACCAGGTAGTCTCCTGCAACATCCGCAACAAATGAGGTATTAGGCGCTGTGGGTTCTTCTATGACCGCGATACTCCCGTCCGGCCTCTCCAGCTGCCATGAAAAGGTGACCGGCTCCAGTTCAATAATGGAGTCGCTGCTGTCCAGCGTAACCCGGTCCCCGACGGAGGGTTCTGAATCCGATACGGTGATGACGGCTTCGATAACAGGGTCGTCGTCAGCTACCGCGCACCCGCTCGTGATCAGTGCAAGCAGAAGCAGCGTCGCGAAGGTTTGAATAAATACTATTTTAGCAACGGTTTTTTGCATATCAAAATGGTTCGTTCCGAGGTGGGTTCAATTCGACCCGTTATGGTCCCGTCGTACCCGGCCATAAGCAAGGTAATGGCATTCGGTCATTTGAGCAAACCGCTTTCGGCGATTGGCGGTCAAATTACTTCTTCCGGTTTACAACGGGTAACGAAAGCGATAATGATGCCGGGGCATCAACCGCGGATATGCTCAGGAATCGATTCGATCGAACCAAACAGGTCAAATGCTTCGGCATCGGTAATACGGACATTGTAAAAGGATCCGGCGTGCAAATCCCGCGAAGAAAATCCGTTGACCGCTTGTTGAATGATTACTTCGTTGTCGACTTCCGGAGTGTCCCACTCGGTGCGGCCGTAGGCGATGCCGTCTTCTATGCGGTCGACCAGAACCGGCAGCAGACGGTCAACCAGTGCCAGGTTATGCTCCCGGGAGATCTCCTCCTGTACCGCCATGATTTCCCGCACACGGCGCTGTTTTTCAACCGCAGAAACCGGATCTCCCAGATCCCATGCCGGTGTCGCCTCCTCCTGCGAATAGGCAAAGCAGCCCATGCGATGAAAACGGATCTCTTTTACAAAATCGACCAGTTCCTCAAACCGTTCGCGGGATTCGGTGGGATAACCGACAATCAACGTAGTGCGCAGCCGGATGTCAGGAACCTCGTCGCGGATCCGGTGGAGCAATTCGCGCATCCGCTCGCCGTTTATACCGCGGCGCATCGATTTAAGCACTTCGCTGTTGGCATGCTGTACCGGCATGTCAAGGTAATTGCAGATGTTCTGCCGGTCACGGATCACGGGAAGGATGTCGGTCGGAAACCTGGCGGGATAGGCATACTGCAGACGTATCCAGTCAAATCCGACATCCGACAGTCGCTTGAGCAGGTCGGCCAGAATTCGTTTGCCGTACAGGTCCAGTCCGTACCACGTCAGATCCTGTCCTATGAGCACCAGTTCACGCACTCCCTTCGTCTTCAGCTTCTCCGCTTCGGTGACCAGGTCGTCAACCGGACGCGAGACATGTCCGCCACGCATGATCGGAATGGCACAAAACGAGCAGGTGTGGTCACATCCTTCCGATATTTTCAGATAGGCGTAGTGGGAGGGGTTGGTCAGCATCCGCTCACCGACCAGCTCCTTGCGATAGCGTCCGCCCAGTTCCCGGAGCACATCGGGCAGAGAGGTGTGACTGCTGCCGAAATAGTGATCCACTTCCGGGATGTCGGCTTTCAGATCTTTCATGTAGCGGTCCGACAGGCACCCCATTACCAGAAGACGGTCCAGTTTTCCCTCTTTTTTCAGGGCCACCCCTTCCAGTATGTGATCGATCGATTCCTGTTTGGCATCCTCGATAAAGCCGCAGGTATTGATCACCAGCACATTGGCCTCCTCGATGTCGGATACCATTTCAAATTCATTGGCTTTCGCCTGGGCGATAAAGACCTCGGAATCGACCTGGTTTTTGGAACAGCCGAGTGTGTCGATATAGATGCGGGGAAGACGGGTTTGCATAAATCAGGTTGATAATGGAAGAAAATAACAAGTTACGAAAAACGGATGCGCCATTCTTTGGGATGGTAGTTGTTCATCCGGCTGCCGATGTTTTTAAGCCAGCCGAGAGGCAGGCCGCGGTATGTGGCCAGGTGCCATCCTTTTTCGGCTCCGGTGCGTACCGGCAGGGGGTCCCGCCGCAGATAACGCAGCGCCTCCTCCCGGGTGCATTCGATTTGTGGAAACCGCTCCTTGTCCAGGTGGATGTCCAGGGCGGCCGCCGGGGAGGGGCGCACCTCGTCCCGGATCACTTTACCGGTCTCGGTACCGGCATACAGAACCGGAACATTCGAAGTGAGCGCATGGAGATGATCCATATGCCGGCGGTGTATGCGGTGCAGCCGGTCACCGGCCCGGAACCAGTCGAATGAGTCACCGGAGAACCACGAATCTGCAATCTGCACCAGCGATGAATCAGGTTCCGTAATTTGTGAGGTGCGTGTTCCGGGTCGAGGGGTGTTTCCGGTGTGCCGTGCACTGTCGTGGGGGGCGGAAGCAGGTTTGCGGATAACGGCCAGGAAGAACCCTTCTCCCGGGGTGCGGTGCGGATAAAAGCCGTATCCGGTCACCGGTCCGGCAGTGATCTCTTCTATGATTTGCGTCGGGTTTTCCGAATCGATACCTGGGCGGTCTTTCGAAGCCGTTTCGGCTCGATATTCTGAAAAGATGCCCGGCTTACCATCCGGAGTTGTTTCCGGCCGGACTGCCGGACCTGTTTTAAAAATGAGTTCACCGGCCGGCAATTTCAGGCACTCCCCGCCGGTCTGCTCCAGAAGCCAGGCGACATTCTGCTCATTTTCCTCGGGATTAAAGGTGCAGGTGGTGTATATCATAAAGCCGCCGGGGCGCACCGTCTCCCAGAGCTCGATCAGGATCGAACGCTGTCGCCGGGAACAGTGCAGGGCGTTATCGGTGCTCCACTGATCCCGCGATGCCGGATCCTTGCGGAACAAACCTTCTCCCGAACAGGGGGCATCGGCAACCACCAGATCAAAGAAAGAGGTCAGGCGGCTCACCCGGACCGTCTCGCTCCGGGTGATGGCGATGTTGCCGGTTCCCCACTTGATGCTGTTCTCCAACAGCGGGGCAACCCGTGACCGGATTACTTCGTTGGCGACGACCAGCGACTCCGGGAACTGCGCGGCGATCAGTGTGGTCTTGCCTCCCGGAGCGGCGCAGGCGTCAAGAATCACTTCGCTGTTTTCCCGTATTTCGGGTTGTACAAGCACACGTTCAAGAAACATGGAGGCGGCCTCCTGGACATAGTAGCTGCCGGCATGTAACAGCGGATCCAGTGTAAAAGAGGGGCGTTCCGGCAGGAACCAGCCGTTTTCCGACCATGGAACCGGCCGCATTCCCGCAAAGAGATGGCGATGCCTGCCGGCTGAATGGAAAGAACTACCGGCGCCTCCGGAAGGGGTACCATCTACCGGCCGTGAAGGAACGTCTTTCGACGTTGTATGACCGGACGATGCCGGTTCAGGCAAAGATTCTGCCGGCTTGTGCGGATTCATCCGGATGGCTGTAACCGGCTCCTTTTCCAGTGCGCGCAGAAAATCGTCATGTTCATCCGGGAACTGTTCCCGGATACGATCATTGAAAGCACCGGGAAGAGCGGGGAGTGATTTCCGGGAAGAGGTCATGCCGTTATGAATATATAAATTTTGGGATGGTGCGGGGTATCAGTATGGTGGCTGTGAAGCTGAAATGTCAACGGGTCGATGGCTTTTCTTCTTGTTCCGAATCAGCGATTCCCCAACCGGTGCGTCCCTCCAGATGGCGGTCATAGTAGCGGATGGTCGGATAGGCAAACGAAATATCTTCATGACGGGAAAACTCGGTCAGCACCTCCTCCCAAATCTGCTGCTCGGTGCCCCGGCGGGTGCGCGGGTTGGTCAGATAGCGTATTGTGAGCACTATGCCGAAATCCTTGACGTCGGTATATACCGTGGGAGTAAGAATCCGGTAGGTAATCAGATACGAACGCGCCGCACGACGCAGCTGCTGTTTGGCCTCATCCGAAATATTGGCCGAGTGACGGTCGGCGATCTTTTGCAGCAGTTTTTTTGCCTTCTTCCAGTTGCTTTCCAGGCTTATACGAACCGGAAGTTCGTTCCAGATAAACTGAAAATCTGCGGTATAGTTGGCGATATTTTCGGTAAATACCTTGTGATTGGGCACGTGGATCACCCGGCCTGTACTCTGGTCTGCGTCCACCCAGTTTCCGATCTCCATCAAACTGAACTTGAAAATACGCTGATCGATCACATCTCCGCTTACCCCGGCAATATCAATGCGGTCTCCGATTTCAAACGGCTTGCGCCATACGAGAAAAATCCATCCCGCGAGATCCGCCACCGAATCTTTAAGGGCAATAACGATGCCTGCCGAAAGCAGGCCGAAGAAGGTGGCCACGGATTGAAACCCCTCAAGCCAGGTGCGCCCGAGTATCAATAATGCAATGAAGAAAAGCGTCCGTGTCAGGTATTTTCTCCACTTGTAATGAAGCTCCGGGTCTGTCGACTTATTGTATACCACACGCAGGATCACCGTACGGATCAGCCACAACAGGAAGATAATTACAACGGTAAAAAGCAGGTTCTGCGTAAAACCGTGGCTTAAATCGCCCAGGTCGGCGATGGCCCTGGTAAGGCGGTTGATAATCTGAAAGTCCTGTTGAGGCATAATCCGGGGGCTTTGAGGCCGTTACAATTTGTAAAAGGTCATCGTTTGAAATAACAATAGAATTGGCTAATTTACAAAACTTGACATGCCAAATGTAGCAACAAAATTATGCTTTATACACTGACAATCATTCTCATTACGGTTATCGCCGTTTTAATGGTCATCGTAATACTGCTCCAAAGCGGGCAGGGACATGGTCTTTCCGGCGGCATCGGCGGTGGCGCAGGGATCGGCGGCGGCGGTGGCAACATGATGGGCGCCCGGCGAACAGCCGACTTTCTCTCCAAGGCCACTTCGGTTCTTGCCGCTATCTTTCTGACCCTGTGTGTTTTGGCGAATTTTTTTATCGACCAGGAAACGATAGACCAGAGCGCGATTCAGCAGCAGGGTGTGCCCGCACCGATGCAACAGGCTCCATCTGAAACGGCTCCGGCACTGCCCGAACAGCAACAGCAGCAGGAAGAAGCACCCATTCAGCTGCCCGAAGAGTAACCGGCTTTATTTTAATTTCGGAATAATCAGTTCCTGGTGGTTGTTTTCAGGACTGTTTACATCCGTACTCACCTTGAAGGTGGACATCTCATCAGTGGGATAGGGTGTTAACAGCTTTTGCAGCGTATGCGGACGCGGATTGACCGGATCGAGCCATACGTTATAGTCTTCATTCTTCAGTATAACCGGCATCCGGTCGTGCAGCGGCTGCATGAGTGCATTGGCCTCGGTGGTCAGGATGGCAAACGTGTGCCGTTCGTTGCCTTCCTGATCCGTGTGGGTTTCATAGATACCGGCCATTCCGAACAGGTCCCTGTCCAGCAACCGGATATAAAACGGGATTTTTTTCCCTCCTCCGAAATCCTTCCACTCGTAGAACCCGTTTGCAGGGACCACGCACCGTTTCCGGTGAAACGCTTTCCGGAAGGAGGGTTTTTCATTGACGGTTTCACTGCGGGCGTTGATCAACGGTTTCCAGTCTGACAGGTCTTTGACAAAGGGCGGCACCAGCCCCCATTTCAACGCACCGATTTTCCGGTCGTTGGTCCCTTCGGTCAGGATAACAGGCCGTACGGTCCCCGGCGCCACATTGTAATTCGGCTTCAGCAGCTCTTCGTCAGCCGCTTCCACCTGAAAGTGATCTTCTATTGTTTTTTTGTCCGAATATAGCGTATATCTGCCGCACATAAGTTTTTTTGAATTCGGTATATTTTTCTGTGACAGTATCCGGATGACTTTCAACGGATACGACCGGATCTGCAGTGACAGAGCCGGCAAGATACATGAAATTCTACCAGAATCGCTATTTATATGAAGTTTTTTAATACTCTTTTCGTTTCATCCGACGGACGTGTACGAGCCGGCTGGAGGCTTCTACTGCAAGCAGCCCTGTCTGTGCTGTTTCTTGTCCCGCTGCAATTTCTCGCGTCGCTTTTCGGTGGCAGAAACCTGCAGATCATCGCAGGAGGGGTTGCAATCACCCTGGCGGTTATGGTGGCGGGAGTCATGCTCGATAAAAGGCCGATTCGGGATTTCGGATTGCGCATCAACAGACAGTGGTGGCGGGGGTGTCTGGCCGGCTTCCTGATGGCCGCACTGGTCATGACGTTGATCGTTTTGATTCAATGGCTGCTTGGCTGGATAGAGTTTACCGGTTTCGGATGGAACCGGTCGTCGGGCCGGAATTTTATTCTGATGCTCAGCGGATATATTCTGACCATGGCGGTGGTCGGTTTTTACGAGGAGCTGTGGACCCGTGGCTACCAGCTGAAAAATCTCACCGAAGGATTCAATACAGGAAAAAGTCTCAATATGGCCGGGATCGGTGCCATTGCCATCACTTCACTGCTCTTCGGCGCGCTGCATCTTGCCAATCCCAATGCTACGGCTTTTGGTACGGCCGTTATCGTCATGGCCGGTGTGATGCTGGCCATTCCGTATGTGATGACCGGTCAGTTGGGTTACTCGGTGGGCCTCCATTTCTCCTGGAATGTTATCCAGGGGGCCGTTTATGGCCTTCCGGTCAGCGGAATACCGTTCCGGCAGTCCGTGTTGCAGTCGAAACTGACCGGACCTGAAATCTGGACCGGCGGCGGGTTTGGTCCGGAGGGCGGACTGTTTGGTGTATTGGGAGTATTACTGCTGATAGTCATATCAATTTTCTGGCTTCGAAGGCAAGGGTTTCCCCTGGCCGTTCATGAAAACCTGGTCAAACCGCCGTCCTCTGCCGCCTCTTAACTTTGTTCTGGTAATTTCGTATATTACAGGCTACGCAGAAACCGCTTATTTTTTAACAATAGGCCATTATAAAAACAGAGTATCATTTTGTCATTTGATCAATTCAACCTCCATCAGGAGGTATTAGACGGATTACGGGATATGGGCTTTGAAAAGCCGACCCCGATCCAGGAAACTTGTATTCCTCTCATACTGGAAGGCCGGGATGTACTGGGGACCGCCCAGACAGGTACCGGGAAAACGGCCGCGTTTGCCATCCCTATTCTCGAGAAACTGTCGGAAAAAAAGAAGCAGAAACAGGAGGGTATCCGCGCCCTGGTCATCACTCCCACCCGTGAGCTTGCCGGCCAGGTGGACGAAGCTTTTTTTGCCATTGGCTACCACACCGGACTTTCCACCGCCAAAGTGTATGGCGGTGACGACTGGTCCCGGCAGGAAAAAGCCCTTAACCGGGGCACCAATATCATCGTCGCCACACCGGGGCGACTGCTGGACCATATGAAAATCCATGATGTCGATTTCAGCAATCTCGATTATCTGATTCTCGACGAAGCTGACCGGATGCTCGATATGGGGTTTATCCCCGATATCACACAGATTGTCAGCAGCCTTCCGAAGGAGCGCCAAACCCTGCTGTTTTCGGCAACCATGCCGCAAAAAATCGTGCAGCTCGCCAATAAAATGATGCAGAATCCCGAACGGGTGAATATGGCGCCCTCCAACAAGGCTGCCGAAGGAGTCACCCAGGGGATGTACTACGTCGAAGAGCGTGACAAACTGCCGCTGGTGCTGCATTTGTATGAAAAAGAGCAGTGGCCCTCAGCCATCATTTTCATGTCCACCAAACGTGCCGTTGACAAGCTTACCCGCGAGCTTACCCGCAAGGGGGCCAGTGTGACCAGCATCCATGGCGACCGTTCGCAGGCGGAGCGGGAAAAGGCGCTCGAAAGTTTCCGAAAGGGTGAGTACCGTATTATTGTCGCAACCGATGTGATGGCAAGGGGTATTGATGTGGAAGGGATATCACACATCATCAATTTCAGTGTGCCACACGATGTGGAGGACTATGTGCACCGGATCGGACGAACGGCCAGAGCCGATGCCAAGGGCGATGCCCTGACACTGGTATCCGGACAGGATCGCCGGTATATGGAAAATATAATCCGTGCCATGGACTCCGAAATCAAAAAACTGGAAGTGCCCGATTTCGGCAGGAAAAGTACTTCACAGGATGATAAAAAAGGGAGCGGCAAGGACCGGGACGGCCGTTCGCGTCCACGGGGCAAAGGCGGTGCCGACAGAAAGAAGGACGGTTCGAAGTCCGGACCGGGTAAGCAGAAAAAAGATGGGGAAAAACAAGCTGAATCCGGGAAGCCGGAAACCGGTGACCCGAAAGATCAAAAAAAGAGCGAAGGGGAGACAAAGGAGGAAAAAACCGCTCAGCAGGACGATGCCAAGCCCAAACGTCGCCGCGGCAGAAAGCGGCCGGGTGGGAACCGGCGCTCCGGCAAAGGACCCCGGGGACAATCCGGAAAAGAGGGCGATGACCGTCAGACCGGAAAGTCCGATACCACTGCTTCCGAAAGTGCATCGGCAAAAACAGATGATCAGGCTCCTCAAAAGTCCGGCAAGAGTAAGCCGTCCGGAGGGGAAAAAGGAGATCAGGACAGCCGTCAGGACGAGTCGGGCCGGAGCACATCCCGTCAGAAAGGGGGACGAAAAGGCGGGCGATCCGGTAAATCCGGATCCCGCAGAGCACCCCAGCACAAGCGGGGACGGACACCGGATCGGGGCGGAAAGGAGAAAAAGCAAAAATCATCACCCAAAGACAAGGAGCGTAAAGAGCTCTTTGAGAACATTACCTCCCCCGACATGGAAAAGGTTAACCAGGCAGTAGGCAAGAAACGCGGTGTCTGGTCCAAACTGAAAGGCTTATTGGGAGGTGAATAACCCCGCCCCGGCTGCAAGGTTCTTACTTAACCATGAATATATACGCTGTCATTATTCTGGTGGCTATTGCCGCCAATTATGTACTGAATCTGATATCGGATTCACTGAATCTCAAGGCGCTCCGGCAGCCGATGCCGGCAGAGTTTCGTGATGTTTGTGACGAGGAAAAATACCGGAAATCACAGGAGTACACCCGCGTACGCACCCGCTTCGGTCTCATTTCTTCGACCTTCAGCCTCGCCGTACTGCTGATCTTCTGGTTTGCCGGCGGCTTCAACTGGGTCGATCAGTTTGTGCGCGGATTCGGCTATGGCACCATCGTCAACGGCTTGCTGTTTGTCGGTATTCTGATGCTTGGTCAGCGTATCCTCTCCCTGCCTTTTTCGATCTACTCCACCTTTGTGATAGAGGAGCAATTCGGGTTTAACAAAACCACGCCGGCGACTTTTGTAACCGACATCCTGAAAGGACTTCTGCTTTCGGTGCTGCTCGGAGCCCCTTTACTGGCCGGCATCATCGGAATCTTCGAATATCTGGGCGCTGAAGCCTGGCTCTACGCCTGGCTGGTGGTAATCCTCTTTACCCTGTTTGTACAGTTTATCGCCCCGACCTGGATCATGCCGCTCTTCAACAAGTTCACCCCGCTGGAGGATGGCGAGCTCAAGGATGCGATTCTCGCTTATGCCGATAACGTCTCGTTTC
The DNA here is from genome assembly GCA_007132495.1 of Balneolales bacterium. GTDB lineage: Bacteria > Bacteroidota > Rhodothermia > Balneolales > Natronogracilivirgulaceae > SLOL01. The sequence continues at coordinate 23,030 of SLOL01000026.1, read as the reverse complement.
CGCTGCGGGGGATCTATAAAATTGACGGCTCACGGCGCTCCGGGAAGTCCAACGCCTTTTTTACCGGATTCGGAAAGAACAAACGCATTGCCCTTTTCGACACGCTCATCGACAATCACAGCGTGCCCGAACTGGTGGCGGTCCTGGCCCATGAAGTCGGACACTACAAAAAAAAGCATATCCCGAAAAACATGCTATTCAGCTTCCTGCACACCGGGGTGATGCTTTTTCTCCTCTCGCTTTTTATACGGGTGCCGGGACTCCACGAGGCCTTCTTCATGGAGCAGATTTCGGTTTATGCCGGCCTGGTGTTCTTCGGCCTGCTGTATGCGCCGGTTGAGATGATCCTTTCGGTCATCATGCAGTATTTCTCACGGAAACATGAATTTGAAGCTGACCGGTTTGCCGCCGAAACCACCGGAGACCCGGAAAGCATGGTCTCCGGATTGAAAAAACTGTCGGCCGACAATCTGTCCAACCTGACACCCCATCCGTTTCATGTGTTTCTGAACTATTCACATCCACCGGTAGCACAGCGTATACGTGCCATACGTGATGTTGAACCGGTAAAAAACTGATCATTGGTCACTACCCCGCATAGCCATGATACCCCGTAATTTGTCGAATCCGTTTTTTGTCATCCTCCTGGCTGTCTCCCAGCTCCTCTTGTTAATGGGTTCGGCCTGTGACCGCTCACCGGATGCTCCCGCAACGGAGCAGCACACCGGACCCATGGAGGATACCTATCTCGGAGTACCCTCTCACGAGATAACCGATGCTGCGGTGGATCATCTGCAGACCTGGTACCCCGCCATCATCGACTCGGTGGAAGGGGGATACTATACCAACTTTGAGTATGACTGGACCCGTTCCGGGCAGCAGCCCAGGATGCTGGTGACCCAGGCCCGCGGTTTGTGGACTGCTGCAAGAGCGGCGACCCTCTTTCCGGATGAGGAGCTGTTTGCTGCTGCGGCCGGTCACGGATACCGGTTTCTGACCGAGCAGATGTGGGATGAGGAGAATGGCGGCTTTTTCAACTACTTCCGTGATGGAAGTGCTGTTCGCTCCACCCCCTACAAGATGGCCTACAGCAACGCATTTGCACTTTATGCACTTGCCGAATATGCGAAAATCAACTCTTCGGATGAGGTTCTGGAATGGGTCGAACGCGCTTTCGACTGGCTGGAGTCGGCCTCTCACGACCCCCGGCATGGCGGTTATCATAACCTGATCCTCTCTGATGAACTCCGGGAGCAATACCGGCAGGATCCGGATGCGCTAGGTATTGGTGGATGGGGACAGCCCGAATGGAAAGGGCAGAATACCAATATCCATGTACTGGAAGCCCTCTCGGTGACGTACCAGGTGCTCCCGGTTCCAAAAGTCAGAGAGCGGCTTGCTGAAATGATCGGGCTTATCCGGGATGTGCTTACCACGCCGGAGGGCCATCTCAACCTCTACTTTACCGCCGACTGGGACCCGATTGACCACAGTGACTCCTCCCGCGCTTATATCCTCGAAAACCAGTCTCTGGATCACATATCCTTCGGACACGATATCGAAACCGCCTATCTGCTGATTGACGCCGCCGAATCACTGGATGGTGAAGTGGATGAGCAGACGCTGACCGTGGCCAAAAGGTTGGTGGATCACACCCTCGCCCATGGATTTGATGACGACTACCGGGGTATATTTCACAGCGGCTACCGCTTTGAAGAGAGCGGAGGGGTGGAAATCCTGAGCCGGAGCAAATCGTGGTGGGCGCAATTCGAGGGGTGGCACACGCTGGCTCTGATGCATCGTTTTTACCCGGATGAAGAGGAATATCCGATTGCATTTCAGAATATGTGGGAGTACATGCAGGAGTATCTCTTCGATCATGAGCATGGCGGGGTATACAATAACGGCCTCGATGAAGATCCCGGCAGCCGGACCGACAGGAAAGCCCACCAGTGGAAAGGGCCGTACCATGACGGACGGGCGCTCATGTATATCTGGCAGGAGCTTCAAAAGTGAGCCGGCGGAACTGCGGTACGGTTATTGCCGGCTTCACCTGAAGTGCTGCCGCCATCACCCGAAGTCTTGCCGCCATCACCCGAAGTCTTGCCACCATCACCCGAAGTGCTGCCGCCATCACCCGAAGAGCAGATAGACGATGACCACGGAGGCGATAATCCCGGCCAGATCGGCAATTAGCCCGGTTTGAACCGCGTATTTGACCCGGCGAATGCCCACGGCGCCGAAATAGACGGCCAGAACGTAAAACGTGGTTTCCGTGGACCCGAACATGGTGGCCGCCATCTTGACAAAGAGCGAATCCTCCCCGTAGGTGGCGACCATATCGGCCAGCACACCGACCGAACCGCTCCCGGTGAGCGGACGGAAGATCGCCATGGGCAGTACCTCCACCGGAAAACCGACCCATCCCAGTACCGGTCCGAGGGCCATCATGAAAAAGTCCATGGCTCCGCTTTCCCGGAACATGCCGATGGCAAAAAGGATAGCCACCAGGTACGGGATAATGCGCACCCCGATCTGGAACCCCTCCCTGGCCCCCTCTACAAACACTTCGTAGACCTGTACTTTTTTGAGGAGGCCGTACAGTGGTATCATAACGATGATCAAAGGCAATATAAAAGCAGCTATGGTTTGCATGGATCAGGCCTCGCTTTTCTGTTCATCGGGGATATTTTCGCTGTGAGGATCTTCCGGATGGAACCGCTCGTAGGTCTTCGCAGCGGTGATGCCCACAATCAGGGAAACCAGTGTGGCCAGTGCCATGCTGATGACCAGTTCATTGACACCCGTCCCGATCAGCGCCACCAGGGTGGCCGGCGGGAGCAGCTGAACACTTGCCGTATTCACCGTCAGGAGCATGCATTGTGCGTTGCTGGCCTTGTCGGAACTGGGGTTCAGTTTCTGCAGCTCTTCCATCGCTTTGATGCCCAACGGGGTGGCGGCATTACCGAGTCCAAGCATGTTGGCGGCCATATTCAGGCTGATAATACCGTGGGCCGGATGGTTCCTCGGAACATTGGGAAAGAGGAACCGCAGGAATGGTTGAACGAACCGGACCAGGATATAAACCAGTCCGCTCTTTTCCGCCACTTTCATCAAACCCAGCCACAGCGCCATCACTCCGATCAGACCGATGGCCAGAGTGACCGCGAATTCGGCCATATCAAAAGCCGCAGTGGTGATCGCCCGCAGCTTGACATACCGGACCTCCGGAAGCAGGATTCCTGCTGTTCCGGCTTGCGGGTCATATGAAGTGACTTCGGCAAGCATCTCGGTTTCGGAAGCGGCCTCCTGGTTTTCAGCGATATCCAGCCAGAATTCCGGCATATCCTCATCCACCGTAATAACCATTTCGTACGTTTCATCCACGGGGCGCCACACCGCCTCATATTCGCCGTCGTGATCCGGAATCGTGAAACGGACAGTCTGACGGCTGCCGGGATCGCCGTTCGAGGGAAAGATTATCTCTATTTCATGAACTTCACCGTTGCGCCAGGTATCCCGCACAAGATCCGTGATATCCTGTGTTATCGCAAAAACAAGACTGATAATGATCAGTCCGGACCAGATATAATTTAACATGATGGGATGAGTTAATGTGGTTCACAAAGAAAAAACAAGCAACCGCTCTAAAAAGCAAACGGATATCGCTATTTTAACGTCGTAAAAGATAATACCGGGAATTGCAAACAAGAGCATCTTTATCTACCTATTATGAGCAAAAAAAAGGATACACCACCAAATTGGCATCCCGAAACACGGGCATTGCATGCAGGCTGGCATCCGGACGAGCCGGCCGATCCGGTGGTGCCCTCCTGGGAGCCCTCGACCGTTTTTACACATCCGCAAACCGGCCTCTCCGCCGATTCATGGAGCTATACCCGGCTTGGAAACCCGAACCGGACCCAGCTCGAATCGGCTCTTGCATCCCTGGAAGGGGGCAAGGAGGCCGTGACATTCGCATCCGGAATGGCGGCTGTTCAGGCGGTATTTCATATGTTGCAGCCCGGTGATCATGTACTTCTTCCGGATGATCTCTACCACGGTGTACGCAACCTGATCCTCGGGCAGTACCGGAGATGGGGACTCACTTTCGATTTTGTCGACATGACGGATATTGATGCGGTCGAAAAGGCCTCCGGCGATAACACCAGGCTGTTATGGATGGAAAGTCCCTCCAATCCCATGCTCAAGATCACCGATATCGCCGGACTTGCCGGGTTGGCCCGTAATAAAGGGTGGCTTTCGGTCGTAGATAACACCTGGATGACCCCGGTCATGCAGCGGCCCCTGGATCTGGGAGCCGACATGGTGCTCTACTCCACAACAAAGTACATAGGAGGACACAGTGACTCCCTGGGCGGGGCTCTTGTACTCGGGGATGCCGGGCCCGGGGATTCCGAACCCGGAGATTCCGAACCCGGAGATTCCGAACCCGAAGATGCCGGTCACGGTTTGGAGAAAGTGCTGCGGACCTATCAGATCCAGGCAGGTGCCGTTCCGTCGCCTTTTGATTGCTGGATGTTGATACGGAGTCTGAAAACACTCTATGCCCGGGTCCGGACCCAGTCGGCCAATGCCCAGCTGATTGCAGGCCGGCTTTTCCAACACCATGCTGTCGAAAAAGTTTATTATCCGGGGTTGAGCAGTCATGCCGGACAGGATATCGCATCCCGGCAAATGGAGATGCCCGGGGCGATGATCTCTTTCCAGGTTAAAGGCGATGCCGCCGGAGCCATGCGGGTCGTTTCCGCTTCCAAACTCATTATTGCCGCAACCAGCCTGGGAGCTGTGGAGTCGACATGGGAACACCGGAAAACCAGTGAATATGCGGAGAGTCCTACTCCGGAAAACCTGATCCGGCTCTCTGTCGGCATCGAACATCCCGAAGATATCTGGAATGATATTGATCAAAGTCTGGATACGTTATACCAAAAGGATGCAAATGTGAACGATTTTCAATAATTTCAGGTCATTATTGTGGTAGGCACTGTTTATATTGTACCGATATCTGCACAACATTTTTAAAACTACCCGAAGAGAACCAGGATGGCACGTATAGAAGTTACCATGCCCAAGATGGGCGAATCGATTATGGAAGGAACTGTCGTCGAATGGGCCAAAAAAATCGGCGATTCGGTCGAACAGGATGAAACCCTTCTGGAAATCGGAACCGACAAGCTGGATTCGGAAGTACCGGCACCCGAAGCGGGAATTCTCGTGGAAATCCTCGTAGAGGAGGGAGAGACGATTGAAGTCGGGGAGCCGATAGCCATACTGGAAACCGATCCGGAGGCAGCCGGAAGCGCCGCTGAAGAGAAACCGGAGGAACCACCGGCGGAAGAGGAGACTTCCGGTGTGGAGGCGGAGGAAACCACCTCCGAAGCGGAAGAGGAGACTTCGGCAGAGAGGCGCGGAACCGGAAACGGCAAGGCAGACAGGGAAAGAGTGGACGAATCCGTCCGAAGTGAAGAAGGTTCGGATGAAGATGAGGATCAGACCGCATCACAGAATGGACTCGAGCAATTGCAGCAGGATTATGATCGTTCAGGCGATGGTAAAGGGAAACCAGAGGACCGGAAAGAAGAGGCCGAGCCGGCTTCCGTATCCAAAGGCGAGACTCCACCGCAGCGGAAGGGCTCTGACGGCCGCTTTTATTCGCCGCTGGTGAGGGCCATTGCAAAAGAGGAAGGCCTTTCGCAGGAAGAACTCGAGTCGATTGAAGGAAGCGGCAATCACGGTCGCCTGACCAAGCAGGATGTTCTGGACTATGTCAAATCCGGCCGGCGTCCGGCTGCAGCTGCAACAGAGACCCGTACCGGCAAAGTTCCGTCTTCAGAAGCAAAAGGCGGGGAAGCGTCGGAAATTGATGCCGGGGAGATCGATCCCGGCAGGCCGCAGCAGAACGAGGAAATCATCAAGATGGATCGTATGCGCAAGGTGATATCCGAACATATGATCCGATCCAAGCAAACTTCGGCCCACGTAACCACATTTGCGGAAGCCGATGTCACCCGGCTGGTTCAGTTCCGGGACAAGAACAAGGAAAAATTCCGGAAGGAACACGGATTCAAGCTTACCTTTACGCCTTTCTTCATTGAAGCCACCATACAGGCGCTTCGGGAATTTCCGCTTTTGAACAGCTCGGTTGAAGGGGACAAGATCATCCTCAAGCGCGATATCAATTACGGAATCGCCGTTGCTCTTGGTGAGGCGGGGAAAGGAGGCCTTATCGTACCGGTAATAAAAAATGCCGGTGAATTGAATGCACAGGGTCTGGCACGGGCTACCCATGAGCTGGCCATGAAAGCCCGCAACAAACAGCTCTCTCCCGACGACCTGTCCGGCGGCACATTCACGTTTACCAATTACGGAAGTGTCGGCAACCTCATGGGGACTCCCATTATCAACCAGCCCCAGGTAGCCATCTTCGGTTCCGGTACTATCCAGAAACGACCTGTTGTCATTGAAGTTGAGGGCGGCGACACGATCGCCATCCGGCATATGGTCTATCTGAGCATGAGTTACGATCACCGGATTATAGACGGTGCAATGGGTGGTGCCTTTGTCCAACGGGTGAAACATCTACTTGAAAACTTTGATGTGAACCGATCTCTTTGAAATTAGCACACAAAAAAAACGAAGTCCGGCATATTGTTTCAGAATGGCGCGCCCGGAACCTCCGGGTGGCTTTTGTGCCCACCATGGGTGCATTGCACGAAGGGCACCTGGCATTGATCCGGCAAGCCCGGCAGCATGCCGATCACGTTGTTGTCTCTGTCTTTGTCAATCCCACCCAGTTCGGCCCCGGCGAAGACTATCAACAGTATCCGCGATCATTAAGTGCGGATGTGGAACAATGCCGGACCGAAGGGGTCTCCCTGGTGTTTGCACCGGATTATGAAGAGATGTACGGTCGGGCCGGTGCACCCCAATATGTCTCCATCCGCATCTCGAAAATGCATGAACACCTCTGCGGGGCAACACGAAAAGGTCATTTTGAGGGGGTCCTGCAGGTCGTTAACAAGCTTTTCCTTATCGTCCGGCCCGATGTGGCGGTCTTCGGACAGAAGGATATTCAGCAGTGGTTCATCATTCGACAGATGGTAGAAGAGTTTGATCACCCCATGGAGGTGCTCATGGGTCCCACCAGGCGGGAAGAGGACGGACTTGCCATGAGCAGCCGCAATGTCTATCTCACCGAAGAAGAACGAAACAAGGCACCTCTGTTGTTTGAGGCAATACAGCGGTTATCTCAGCGACTGACCGGGGTCATCCGGGACTCGAATAACGGCGATGCCGGGATTCCGGTCGATGAATCCTTGATTAAAGCTGAAATTGAGCGGTTACGTGCTAATGGATTTAAAGTTGATTATCTTTCTTTGGTATCCACACCAGATTTGCAGCCGGCTTGCGTTATACATTCCGGCCGGCTTTATGTAATAGCTGCCGCCGTTTGGCTGGGAAAAACCAGACTTATCGACAACGTACTCTTGAATACCAGAAAATATCCGGACCATGATGCTTGACATGTTTAAATCGAAGCTCCACCCTCTCACCGTAACACAGGCCGACCTGTATTACGAGGGAAGCATTACGATCGATCAGGAGTTGCTCGATATTGCCGGAATCTACACCTATGAAAAAGTGCAGATAGTCAATATCAACAACGGTTCACGGCTGGAAACCTACACCATTCCCGGTGCCGCGGGCAGCAGAGAAGTCTGTATGAACGGTCCGGCAGCCCGTATGACCAATGTTGGTGACCGCGTCATCGTCATCGCATACGCACGCATGAGCGAAGAGGAGGCTCGCGAGCACAAGCCGCGTGTCGTGCTGATGGACGGCAAAAACAACCCGGTAAAAGTCACCGATGAATCGGTCGCCGGTTTCCGCTACAAGCCGGAAGAAGTCCTCTCCGGAGGCTGATCTGCTCTGCTTCAGGTTGCTTCAGGTAATTTTACCCGGAGTGCCCCTTTTCCGGGTAATCGCCCGGTAATCAACCGGTACATCTCTGCTTTATGTAAGCACCCGGTTCACGCCTGCTCCACGTGATCTCCCAGCAATTCAAAGAAGCGGGCGGATGTCTTCATGCCGCGCTCAAAATCCTTGAGATGGAAATGTTCATTGGGTGAGTGGATGGAGTCGGAGTTGAGTCCGAAACCCATGAGGATCGTCGTGGCGTTGAGCGTCTTGGCAAAATCGGCCACAATCGGGATCGACCCGCCTTCCCGCGCAAACAGGGCCTCTTTGCCGTAGATATCCCGGAATGCCGCCGCTGCCGCCCTGAGGCCGTAAAAATCCAGGTCCACCAGCACCGGGTGGCCGCCATGGTGTTCAAAGATCTTGATCTGAACACCGGGAGGCTTGATCTCATGCAAATAGTTTTCGATCAACCGGTAGATCTCCTTCGGCTCCTGGTCGGGAACCAGACGCGCACTGACCTTGGCGTTGGCCCGGGAAGGGAGTACCGTTTTTGCGCCTTCTCCCTGATACCCCCCCCAGATACCGTTTACATCGAGAGAGGGACGGCCACTGACCCGCTCCAGAGTGGAGTATCCTTTCTCACCGAACGCCTCTTCGATATCCAGCTCCCGGTTGTACGCCTCCTGGTCAAACGGCAGCTGCGCATAGGCTTCCCGCTCCTTGTCACTTAACGGCCGCACCCGGTCGTAGAACCCGGGAACCTGCACCACTCCGTCCTCGTCCTTGAGTTTGGCGATCATTTCGCACAGGGCATTGGCCGGGTTTTGAACGCCTCCTCCGTAAACCCCGGAGTGGAGGTCACGGTTGGGACCGGTGACCTCGATCTCCAGATACATCAGGCCGCGCAGTCCGTAGGTGATCGATGGCGTATCTTTGGCAAACATCGCGGTATCGGATACCAGCACCATGTCGCATTTCAGGCGCTCCTTGTTGGCGGCCAGAAAGGGGACCAGGCTTGGTGAACCGATCTCCTCCTCGCCCTCGATGATGAACTTGACGTTGGCGGGAAGGTCGGTCCCCGTCTTCAGAAAGGATTCAATGGATTTGATATGGGTGAACGCCTGTCCTTTGTCATCGCTTGCACCGCGTGCATAGATTTTTCCATCACGGACCGTTGGTTCAAACGGGGGTGTTTCCCACTTCTCCAGCGGATCCGGAGGCTGGACATCATAATGCCCGTAGATAAGCAGTGTCGGTTTATCCGGTCCCGCCTCCAGATATTCACCCAGCACGATGGGATGTCCGTCGGTTTCTTCAACCGATACGTTGTTCAGCCCGATCTGCTCAAGCTGTCCGGCAACATATTGGGCGGCGCGATGGACATCCTTTTTGTGATTCGGATCGGCGCTGATACTGGGAATCCGAAGCAGTTCAAACAGCTCTTCCCTGAAGGTTTCCTGATGATTTTGGAGGTATTCCAGAGGTGTACTCATATAATAGACTGATTAAAAGGTTCAGGTAAATAGTGTTGGTTATAACAGACGCAGTGCCGATTCCGGAATCCATCCGGTTACGCCGTTTCGCAATCGCACATAAGCCCATCCGGCGTGACTTCTGCTCATTTTCATGTCCAATGTAACGGTATAAGCCTCATATGCCAAATCGGATTCCTCTTCTTCGTCAGGTGACCTGGCCGGTTCCGGAAGCAGCGGAACCCGGGGTTCCACCACCACTCCCTGGCGGTAGTTTTGCGACCAGACATAGACCGATACTGCAAATATCAGAAGGAGGAGACCGGTCAGGATAGTGGCGGCACCTCCCCGCACAATCCAGCGATTGGGACGAAAAAGCCAGCCTGTAATCAGGATCAGTACTCCGGCGTTCAGCAGAAAGATACCGGTGAAAATCCACATAGTGTGATTCATACCGAACAGCAGCCGGTCGGTGAAAGCAAACCAGGAGAGATAGGGGATGAAGGTGCCGCTGCTTCGCATCCGGTCTTCAATATAGGCCAGACCCGCATCGGCACGATCACCCATATTGCGATAAGCTGCGCTACGCTGAAAATAGTAGGAGGCTTGGCCGAGCGAATCGAGATAGACATAGCTGATGCCCATATTGTAGAAAAGCGCCCCGGAACGGTACCCGTGCTCTTCAATCTCATGGAAATGGGAGAGCGCTCCCGTGTAATCCTGCTCTTCCATCAGATAATTTCCGCGGTTAAAGAGCGATTGCGGTTGTACTTCTCCGACGGCCGAAGCCGGGATGAAGGAAGACATCAGCCCCAAAAGCAGACAGAGACCGGCGACATAGATCCGCCCGGCATAAAAGAACGGAATCATAAGGCGGATGCTCATAATTGAATTTTCAGTTCAGCAATGATTTTTTTTGCTTCGGCGATGTCCGCTGCGATATCCCCGGCAGAAGGATCGGGGGCATATCGTATGGTTGCAGACTTGTTCAGTTGGTGACGGACCCGGTTGGTGAGCTGTGACTCCACATTGCGCCTGTACAGTTCATTTACAAGTTGATCTACAGTCTGACCGGCAGACGGTAAATGCAAACGGTCGGTTATGAAATTGCTGATGGCTTTGTAGATGCCACTGTACGCTTTTTTGACGTCCTGTTCACGGGCACTGTCGTCAAGCAAAGCGACGGCATTATGCCAGGCCTGCTCGTAGCGGTAGAAATCGTGGTCAGCGGTCAGTTTGCTTCGATAGCGATAGGTGCGATAACCCCAGATGAACAGGACAAAAGGTACTACAAGTACAAGCCAAAACCACCACAGGAAGAAGAAGGGAGTGTCCGGTTCCTGCCGCCAGCTGACCGACCCCCTGACCGGAGTCAGGCGAAAATCGTCATTCTGTGCAATCATGATCCGGGCATTGGGATCCCTGACCACTTCCAGCGTAAGTTCGGGAAGCACCTGGCGTTCGTATTGGCGCCGGGCATCATTGTATACGAGAATGACACTTTCCGGAATGGTGAATTCACCGACATTGCGGGCAATCAGGACATCGCGGAACTGCTTGGTACCCGACATCCGGGGGGCGCTGTTATCGCGGTCGATGACTTCTCTGGGCCTGTGGGTGTCAAAGCTTTGCGGATAGTCATAATCGGGCCGTGTAATGAGTCCGAGGTTGCCGGAACCACGGATCTCCGTTATCACGTCCACGGCCTCACCCAGCTTCACACGCTCCTGACTTAACGTGCGCTCCACGGTGAACTGCCCCAGTGCACTGATATGCTGTCCGCCGGATGGAGGAGTGGGGGGAGCAGATATGTGCAACGTGCGCGGCATTGTCTCCAGATTGACATCCCGTTGTCTGCCGAAGCCCTGAAAAAAAGCACTGAATTGATCCTGAAACCGGCCGCTTTGCCGGACGGATGCCCGGATGGAAAAGGAGGGAACCGTCAGCTCTCCGCTTCGGGTGGGGAAAAGAGCGTAGCGTGACAGCACGGCCCTCCGGTATTCCCGGCCACCGAGGACTACCGATTCGGGACGGCGGGTCGGACTTTCGTTAAGGTCCTCTCGCCAGAATCCTTCGGTCTGCCAGCTGCTGGTAATGTTAAAGGAACTTACTTCAATGGTATTGCGGAAATAGAGGACAATTTCCGCGACAATTTGCTGTCCTCTTACCGGCTCCTCTTCGCTTAACTCCAGATCCAGGAATATCGGAGGCCAGTCCGGGTCGGAAGTGGCGGGGCGCTGTGGATCCCCGGCTTCACCGGACCGGACGACAACCGTCATCGCATTGGTGCGATACTCCTCCCCATCGATATCAATATAAACAGGTGGGATCTGATAGGCCCCGGAGTCGCTTGCCGCCAGGGTATAACTGTACCGGTAGGTCATTTGGGCGACTCCGTTGACCAGTGAGTAGCTGGTACTGGTGCGCGGCACGGTCGAGACGTAGCGCAATCCGTTCAATTCGGGCAGCTCCGGCCGGCCGACATCCCGGGGTTCCCGGCTGAAAACGTCAATTCGAAGTGTAAGCTGTTCTCCCACAGTAACATTATCGGATGAGAGCGCTGCCGAAACACGCACATCACTTGCCGCAGCAGGGCCGGGCAGGGCCGGCACGGAGCCCAGAAGGACTGCGGCAAACAGCATACCGGTAACCGCACTTCGGCTGGTACGGTAACTATCTGCAGCCGAAATAAAAGCGGTCAACAGAAAGACGGAAAACCCGGGGTAGTTGCGATATTGCATACCTTTTACCAGTCTTTTTCATGTGGATCCACCGGATCGTGCTGCCGTCTTTTGAAGTCCCTGATCAGATCCTTTTCTATCTGCTCCAGCGCATTCATGAGATCTTCGGCATGATCCAGCTGTTCCCGGCTTATTTCCGGCCGGACATCCTGAGGCTGTTCTTCGGATGGAGTTTCCTCGCGCGCTGGCAGGGGCTCCTGACCGGTGTCATCCTCCTGCTCCCGGCCGTCATCCGACCCGGGCGGCGGCTCACCGCCTTCCGGCTGCTGGTCCTGTTCCTGTTCCTCCTGGTCCTCATCCTCCTGATCCTCTTCGGGCGATTGTTGCTGTCTTCGTTTCAGGAGCTCATAGTTGAATTTCGCATCTTCATCCTCCGGATCCAGGTCAAGGGCCTGCCGGAAGTGGGTAATAGCTTCATCGGTATTGCCGGTTTCCCCGTGAAGGTGGCCGAGATTATACTCGGCCGGAGCCCGTTCAACAGGATCGGTAACCTCCCGGCGATAGCGGTCAAAAACTTCTGCAGATTCTTCGATTTTTCCCTGTCGGGCGAGGGCATTGCCCAGGTTGAAAAGTATCTGCGTGTTATCCGGTGACTGCTGCAGAATTTCACGGTAAAGGGCCTCGGCACGCTGGTATTCACCGGCTTCATAGGCACGGTTGGCCTCCCGTGCGCGGTTATTGTCAACCGGGCCGCTAATGAGCAGGGCCGCTATAAGGATTGTTAACAGGCGCATGGTATTACAGCTGTTCTGCCACAGCCAGGGTCTCTTCATCCATCTTCATATTGTTGAACACATTGCTGACATCATCATTATCCTCCAGGGCGTTCATCAGCTTGAAGTTGGTCAGCGCAGTTGACTCGTCGAGTTTCACTTCGGTTTTGGGAATCCACTGCAGTTCGGCGTTCCGGATGGTGTAACCATGGTCCTCCAGATGTTTGCGTACGGTGAACAGGTCCTCCCGCCTGGTGGAGACTTCCAGTAATTCCGGGTCTTCATCATTGATATCCTCCGCGCCTCCGTCTATAGCCTCCAGCATGAGGCTCTCCTTGTCGATGCCTTCCGCGGGAATTGCGATGATCCCCTTCTGGTCGAATAGGTAGGATACCGATCCGCTGGTGCCCAGGTTTCCGCCATAACGGGTGAATGCATGCCGCACCTCTCCGACCGTCCGGTTGGGGTTATCGGTAGTCGCCTCCACAAAATAGGCGACACCGCCCGGACCGTATCCCTCATAGACGGCCTCTTCATAACTTTCACCGGCCCCCAGTTCGCCGGTCCCCTTTTTGATAGCCCTCTCGATATTCTCCTTGGGCATGTTGTTGGATTTGGCGTTTTCGATAGCCAGACTCAGTCGGGGATTGCCGGCCGGATCCCCGCCGCCGTCCCGTGCGGCAATGGTCAACTCCCGGATGATCCGGCTGAAGATCTTCGAACGCGCGGCATCCACCCCGGCCTTCTTTCGTTTGATGTTAGCCCATTTAGAATGTCCTGCCATAACAGAAAGCGATCAATGAAATGTTTTGGTCATAAAGGAAACAGTTGCTCAATAATCTTATAATATACGATATTCATGCCCATCTCTTCCAGAACCATATTTGTCATTGAAGAAACGTATGACAGGGTAAATCCATATCCACAAATTTACAATCTGCAAGACATCGGAGTTGTCTGCTGCCCTGCCGGGCCATTACGAACGTTAGCCCAAAGTGTCGGAGCGTCGGGGGAACAATGATTCCGGATGTTTTTTTACATGCATCGCCGGCGAAACATGCATCGCCGGCAAAACAGACTTCTCCGGCGACAGAGGCATCGCCGGTGTGTTTCCGGTATTACAGGTGGTTAAAACTTACACGATAAATCCTTACCTTGGGTGCGGAATATTATTTTTTAACAGGTTTCAATGACTATGAATATTGGTATTGTGCTTTACCCCACCTATGGTGGAAGTGGAGTTGTAGCAACGGAACTGGGCAAAGGTCTGGCGTCACGCGGTCATAACGTCCATTTCATCAGTTATGCCCGGCCGATGCGCCTCGATGAGTTCCATGAAAATATCTCGTTTCACGAAGTGACGTTTTCGGCCTATCCGCTCTTCGAATATCCGCCTTACGATCTGGCGCTGGCCAGCCATCTGGTGGATATCATCAAGCACCAGAAACTGGATATGCTGCATGTCCACTATGCGATTCCGCATGCCACATCGGCTTACCTGGCCAAACAGATTCTGGGGGAGAACAACTGCCGCATCCCGGTGGTTACGACACTGCACGGAACCGATATCACGATTGTGGGAAGCGACCCGAGCTATACTCCGGTGGTGACCTTCTCCATCAACAAGAGCGACGGGGTGACCGCCGTATCCAACTATCTGCGGGATGAAACCTACAAGCGATTTGATATCGTCAAGGATATAGAAGTCATCCCCAATTTTATCGACCTGGACCGGTTTCAGAAATCCGAGAAGAGCCACTTCAAAAAGGCGCTGTGTCCGAACGGCGAAAAGGTGCTGGTCCATGTCAGCAATTTCCGCGAGGTCAAGCGTGTGAGTGACACGGTCGAGATATTTAACAAGGTTCTGGAAAGCGGTATCCGGGCGCATCTGTTGCTCGTGGGGGACGGCCCGGACCGCCCCAAAGTGGAGACAAAGTGCCGGGAGCTTGGAATCTGCAACAAGGTTCGGTTTCTCGGCAAACAGGAGAAAATCGAGGATATTCTGTCGATTGCAGACCTGTTTCTGATTCCGTCGGGATCAGAGACCTTCGGACTTGCGGCGCTGGAGGCGATGAGTTGCAGCGTGCCGGTGATCAGCTCCAATATTGGCGGTCTGCCCGAACTGAACATCCACGGCGAAACCGGGTATCTGTGCGATCTGGGCGACACCGATGCGATGGGTGAGTATGCGGTTTCGATTCTTCAGGATGACGAACTCCAGAAAAAAATTGCAAATAATGCCAGAAAACGGGCCGAAGTATTCGAGCTCAACATCGTTGTAGATCAGTATGTGGCATTATACAACCGCTTGCTGGAGCAATAATAAGCCGGCAATGCGCCGGAAACCGTCAACAGCTTTGCATCCATGCAAGCCTGTTGAACTTTCGGATAAGTTCAGGCGCTGATAGCCCGGGTTACCTCTTCAGCGGCCTCTTTGAGCAGCACGGCTGATATCACATTGAGACCGCTTTGGTCTATCAGCTCCTTGCCCTCGTCGGCATTGGTACCCTGCAGGCGAACGATAATCGGCACATTTTCCAGTTTTTTGATGATCGCGGGATCCTTGACCGCCTCGATGATACCGCCGGCCACCCGGTCGCAGCGTACAATACCGCCGAAAATGTTAATCAGGATGGCTTCGACACTGGGGTCCTGAAGAATGATCCGGAATCCGTTGCGTACGGTATCGACATTGGCCGTGCCGCCCACATCCAGGAAGTTGGCCGGTTCACCGCCGGCCAGTTTGATCATGTCCATGGTGGCCATGGCAAGCCCGGCGCCGTTGACCATGCATCCGACATTGCCGTCCAGCTTGATATAGTTGAGGTCGGAGGCGTCCGCTTCCAGTTCCAGAGGGTCCTCCTCGGATTCATCGCGCATCTCCGCAATAGCTTTCTGACGGTAGAGGGCGTTGTCGTCGAAATTCATCTTGGCGTCCAGGGCCACGACATCGTTGCTGCCGGTGAGTGCCAGCGGATTGATCTCGATGATGGAGGCATCGGTCGCCTCAAACGCTTTGTGAAGCGCTGCAATGAACCTGACCGCCTTTTTGAAAGGCTCGCCCGAGAGTCCGAGTGCAAACGCCAGCCGGCGCGCCTGGTTGGCCTGCAGCGGCAGACCCGGCTCGACCCACTCTTTGACGATCTTCTCCGGAGTTTCCTCCGCCACTTTTTCGATCTCCACACCCCCTTCGGTCGATACCATAATCACATTCTGGTTTCGGGTCCGGTCAAGGGTGATGCCTACATAATACTCCTGTTCGATATCCACACCATCGGTGATATAGAGCCGTTCCACTTTTTTTCCGGCCTCGCCGGTCTGGACGGTCACCAGTGTGTCGCCAAGCAGCGATTCGGCCGCCTCTTTCACCTCCTCCACGGATTTGGCGAGGATGACTCCTTTCGCTCCCGAAGATTTGGTGCGGCCCTTTCCGCGGCCGCCGGCATGGATTTGCGCTTTTACGACAAAAAGCGTGGCCCCCTTCTTTTCAAGTTCTTCGGCGGCCTTGACGGCATCGTCTACCGTAAATGCGGAAACACCGTCCGGAACAGCTACCTGATACTGTTTCAGTAATTCTTTTGCCTGGTATTCGTGGATATTCATGAAATGCGTGTAGTTGGGTGTGAAAAAAGCGAGTAATATCGAAAATACTATAAAATGATGACGTATTTGCAAGGATTACAAACAGGCGTTTAATTTACAAAGTTTACAGCTATTTGTCAGGGAATATTCGGAGTTTTTGATATTGGTTTGCTACTGATACACTTTTTGATTTTATTGTTTTTACAATAGGCATAATTGCCTGGATTATTTATCGGGAGGAGTAATTAATGGAAGTATTCGGTCTTCTGGCCCCCTCCACAACTTCTTGCTGAATGCGGGAATACCTCAGATATCGCCCCTTTCGCCTGAATCCTGTGAATATCACGCTTATCTATCTGGTGCTCGGTTTTATATGGATAGCGTTTTCGGACCGGATTCTTGAAAATATGATCGCTGATCCGGTTGCGGCTTTCAAACGGATCCTGGCGCTGGTTCATGCTTATCGCTTCCGACGAAAGGAGACTCAGGCATGTGGAGAGCTGGCTGTTAATTATCCGGAATGTTCATGATGAAACCATCTTGTATGAGCAGTTGAATCAGGCCCTTCAAGAGATTCGCAAACTCAACGCTTCTCTGGAGCAAAAAGTAAAGGATCGAACCCGTGAACTGGAAGCCACTAACAGGGAGTTGGAAGCGTTTGCCTATTCGGTTTCGCACGATCTGAGGGCTCCCTTACGGGGTATTGACGGCTTCAGCCTGGCCCTGCTGGAAAAATACGGCGATCAACTGGATCACAAGGGAAAAGATTATCTGAACCGGATTCGTGCAGCCACCCGTAAAATGGGGTCTCTGATCGACGATATTCTCTCTTTGTCTCGGATCGCGACGGCATCACTCCAAAAGAAACCGGTCGATATCACGGTTATGAGCAGAGATATCTTTCAATCGCTCAGGGAAAAAGAGCCCGAAAGAGCGGCCGAGATGCATATTTCGGATGACGTGAAAGTGACCGGTGACCCGGGGCTGCTCCGGGTGGCCATGCAGAATCTGATCGATAATGCCTGGAAGTTTTCATCACAGCAGGATGTCATCAGAATTGATATTGCCAGGGAACGGAACGGAAGTGAAACCCGTATCGCAATCAGGGATAATGGAGTGGGGTTCAACATGAAGTATTACAATAAACTGTTTACCATGTTTCAGCGGCTGCATTCCGGGCGCGAGTTTCCCGGAACCGGGATCGGACTGGCAACGGTGCAGCGTATTGTTAACCGCCATTCGGGGAGATTATGGGCCGAATCGGAGGTGGGTAAAGGATCCGCGTTTTATATGGTGCTGCCGGATCATACAGAAACCAGTCAGGAGTAATCCTGACACATTTTTGGGGGAAGCGATATTTATGAACAAGAAAAAGCATATCTTACTGGTAGAAGATAACCGGGATGACGTAGATCTGACGATCATGGCCCTGGAAAAATGCGATATTGTCAATGAGGTAAAAGTGGCGAGGGATGGCGATGAAGCTTTGTCCATGCTTTACGATACGGAAGAAGAGCCGGAGCTCCCGGTTTTGGTGCTTCTTGATATCAATATGCCGAAGATCAATGGATTTGAGGTCCTGAAAGAGATCAGAGGTAATGAAAGGACACGGCGGCTGCCGGTAGTCATTCTCACCTCTTCCCGCGAAGTGCAGGATATTCATCGCGGATATGATCTGGGTGCCAATAGTTACATTCGTAAACCTGTTGGATTTGAAAGTTTTGTCGAAGCTGTCCGTAACCTGGGACGCTACTGGTTGAAGTGGAATGAGTCGCCGGTCTGATCACGATTTTTTACACAGCGTATATGATGTAAAGGGTAACCTAATGGGAAACGCCGATGCCCCAATCGTTGCAGGTACTTTTTGTCGAAGACAATCTCGATGATGTGGCTTTGATTGAAATGGAGCTTCAGAAATCGGGTATTGAACCGGAATCGCATCGTGTTGAAACCGGTGAGGCCCTGAAAAAAGCACTGGATGAACACAGTTGGGATATCATCATCAGTGATTACAACCTCCCCGGTTTTGACGGACTCACCGCTCTGGAGAAGGTCCGGGAACGGGAAGAAGATATTCCGTTTATTCTGGTTTCCGGTACCGTGGGTGAGGAGTTTGCCGTGGAAGCGGTGCTGGCCGGAGCTCAGGATTATGTGATGAAGGACAATCTGAAGCGTGTCCCGGTTGCTGTCCGGCGTGAGTTGGAAAGTAAAAATTTGAGAGCAGAAAAACGCCGGGCCGATGAGCAGGTCCTCGAATCCCTGAAGGAAAAGGAGGTGATGCTGAAGGAGATCCATCACCGGGTGAAGAACAATCTTGCCGTGATATCCGCCCTGCTGACTCTGCAGTCCGATTTTGTGGAGGATGAAAAATCCCGGCGACTGTTTCTTGAAAGTGTGGGACGCATCAAGTCGATGGCTCTGATTCATGAAAAGCTCTATCAGTCAGAGATGATGGCCAGTGTGGATATGGATGAGTATCTGCGGGAGCTGGTTTCCTCGATCCGGAACACCTGTGACACCGACAGCAGCGATATCGATGTTCACATTTCATCCGATAATTTCAATATGGATATCACCAAAGCCATTCCCTGCGGACTGATTGTCAACGAGCTGCTCTCTAACGCTTACAAACATGCGTTCAAGTCACGGGAAAAAGGTAATATTCATCTTTCCATGAAAAGATCACCGGAGACGGGAAAATGCTCTTTGAATATCCGCGATGACGGTGTCGGCGTCCCGGAAGAGGTGCTATCCGGCAGTCATAACTCCCTGGGATATACCATCATCAAGGGCCTTGTCCGGCAGATCGGTGGCGATATCAAAGTGGTTCGGAAAAACGGCACCGATGTGACCCTGACATTCGAAAACAGATAAAACACGGGTCCCGGACGTCCATCCCGGGTTTATCCTCTGCTTCGTACCGGGAATATTTGGAAAATCGCCGGTGCCGGTTGTCAATGTGCCCGGTGTGTATTAACTTAAATCGAATCTGAATACAGCCTGTTTAGCGAAGCCGCGGTCGGTGACCGGTGGTGCATAGGATAGTCGGTACTCCGCCGGTAAATATGGAAAGGGCAACGCTCAGGCTGATGACACGGGATGTACCCCATTGCAGCATCAATCAACCGATTTGAAGGCACAAACCTTACTCAGCGGAGAGGACCTGGACCGCACCTATATGCGGCTTGCCCATCAGTTTGTTGAACCTTTTGACAAACTGGACCATCTCGCTATTATCGGAATGCAGACCCGTGGTGTGGATATCGCCCGCCGCATTCACAAGCATATCAGGCAATTCTTTTCGGTCGAGCTGCCGATGGGTGTGCTGGACACCACCTTTTACCGCGACGATTTCCGGACAAAAATGCGCATGCCGTCGGTACAGATCACCGATATACCTTTCGATCTGTTCGGAAAAGACCTGATTCTGGTGGATGATGTCCTGTACACCGGAAGGACGGTTCGTTCGGCGATGGATGCCCTGATGAGCTTCGGCCGGCCGGCCAGTGTCCGGTTCTGCTGTATGGTGGACCGCGGACATCGCGAATTGCCGGTAACCGCCGACTATGTGGGCATGTTCGTACCGACACATCTCAATGAAGAAATCAGGGTTGAAACCATGGAGCAGGACGGCCGGAACGCCATTCTGGTCGTAAAAAAGGAGGAGCCGAAAACGTGACACCCCAGGAAGAAGCCGCATACGACTTTCCACACAGGCATTTGCTTGGCTTAAAGGACTATTCAGCGGACGATATTCTTCATGTGCTGGATCAGGCCGATAAATTCCTGGAAATCCTCAACCGGCCCATTCCCAAAATTCCCACCCTGCGCGACAAGACCATCGTCAATCTGTTCTATGAGAACAGCACCCGGACCCGCCTCTCCTTTGAAATGGCCCAGAAGCGGATGGGCGCAGATGTTCTGAATTTCTCAAGCAGTTCATCCAGTGTACAGAAGGGCGAATCGCTGAAAGATACCATACGTAATATCGAATCGATGAAGATCGATATGGTGGTCGTCAGGCACCCGAGTCCGGGCGCTCCCCACTTCATATCCCGCTGCGTTGATGCCGCCATCCTGAATGCCGGGGACGGCGCACACGAACACCCCACCCAGGCGCTGCTGGATATTTTCTCTATCCGTGAAAAAACCGGCCGGCTGAAAGGCCTCAAAGTGGTCATCATCGGTGACATCACGCACAGCCGGGTGGTCCGTTCCAATATCATAGGGATGACCCGCCTCGGAATGGAGGTAATGGTCTGCGGTCCCCGGACCATGATGCCGCTCTTCATAGAAGAACTCGGGGTTACGGTCTCTTACGATCTGGAAGCCTGCCTGGAGTGGTGCGATGTGGCCATGGCTCTGCGCATACAGCTGGAGCGCCAGGGCGGCGGACTCTTTCCCTCGCAGCGCGAATACCATGAAAAATTCGGCATCAAAAAGCGCCATCTCCGGGAATTCCCCGATTTTACCATCATGCATCCCGGACCGATCAATCGCGGAGTGGAACTGGAGAGCGAAGTGGCCGACAGTCCCCGGTCGATTATTCTGAATCAGGTCACCAACGGTCTGGCTGTGCGCATGGCGGCGTTGTATCTGCTGTCAGGCGGGAAGAGGGAGTGAGCAGATGCAATTTTCCTCCCGATGATGTGTATCCAAAATGAACGATATTAACGTTTCAGAAATGAGTTCAACAGGGGGGATAATCCCGTTAGGAGTCGGATAAATGATCACAGATACCATGAGTAAAGAAATTCGAAAGAACACCGACCCTGAGACCGGTAAAGGGAATGTTCTGTATGTTATCCCCTATCCCCGGTTTTTTTCACAGCATAAAAATGTAGGTGGGCATGTTGCCCATGCGTATGGAATAACCTCCGAATTAGCGGCTGCCGGCTATCGTGTTCATATTATTCTTGAAGAGGAGATTTCATTGATAAAAGGGAAGGGTAGAATGGTAACTCCGGTTCCGCTGAAAAACAACACAATTGTTAACAGGATTTTATGGGGTAAAAAACTGATAAACGAAATAGAAGAAGCAGTGAAGACAGCTCCCCCGTTGTTTTGTTATATGCGATATTCTGTAGGATTTCAAAACTGGCTGCCCGCATTAAAAAAAGCATTGGGAGATATTCCGCTTATTCTGGAAGTTAACAGTTTCGGAAGCCAGAGAAGAAGATGGATGTCATTTTACGAAGGTTTTTTCCTCGATTATGCCGATCACTTGATCGTTATTTCAGAGCCGGTTTACAAGGCTTTCCACAAGTTTTTTGGGGAGAAAATTACAGGTAAGACTATAGTAGTACCCAATGGGGTTGATCCGGATCGATTTATGAATTGGGAATCCAATATTTCAAGGGAGTGCGGTGAAGTGTTGAAAGCAGGGTATGCAGGGATGATAGAAAGTTGGTATGGCCTGGATGATGTAATAGAAGGATTTTTGAAAGTATCGCAGAACAACAAGTTCACTTCAAGACTTGAGCTGCATTTCTATGGTGAAGGTCCATACAGGAAGAAGCTGGAAAATAAATACCGTAATGTCGAAAATATCGTATTTCACGGGGCAAAACCTTTTGAAGAAATGCCCGAAATCATCGGAGAGCTGGATATTTTGATCAATTCGGATTCACTTCAAAAATCTTACGGCTCACCTACCAAAATGTTTGAGTATATGTCCAGTGGCAGACCCATACTATCAGCCCGAACAGCTCAATCTGAAAAATTGCTTGATAATGGTAAATTTGGCTGGTTTTATGAGTTGGGAAATCCGGATTCTTTTGCAAAGGCTATGGATCATTTAATTCAGAATTTTAATCAGGCCAAAGATAAAGCGAAAGAAGCCCGAAAGCATGTCGAGAAAAACCATACATGGAAGCAGCGACTTAATTATATATTTGTAAATTTTGATTTACCTGTTGATCAACAGGTGAAGTGATGGCAACGATGTCTTCCTGGTTTCCTGAAAATTGGTGTTTCCGGATAAATGAGTTATGAATACGGTAGAGCGATTTGTTTATGACATTCTGAAAAAACATCCTGCTTTAAAAATGAAAATCAGGGATGTCTACCAGCGCTTGTTCGATTTACTGCCGGTACAAAAAGTATGGAGTAAACAACCTGTTACCGAAAGGGAAGGATACTTTTTTGGTTTTCATGACCATTCTCCTTTTTCTGCTGATAATGGAAAACTTCTGGCCAACAAATTTGATATTCCGTTGAAGATGCCCGGAAATGGAGATCAACTTGAAATTGGTTTTTTTTCGGGACCAAACTGGACTACGTTTACACCATTACAAAAAACCAGTGCATGGAACTGGCACCAGGGATGCAAATTGCAATGGCGTGGGAATTTGAACGAATGTGTTTACAATGATCATGTCGATGGAAAGACTTTTGCAAGAGTATATAACACCGATTCCGGTGTTATGCACAATCTTCCGGAAGCGATAAGTTCGATCAGTGGAGACGGGCGGTATGCCGTGGGTTACAGTTTCGCAAGAGTGGAGCGATATATGCCGGGGTATGGTTATCAGCATGAAACCGGTGAACCGGATCTTGAAAAACCGGTAACCTCCAAT
>SLOL01000076.1 GCA_007132495.1 Balneolales bacterium | reverse complement strand
GCCGGATCGCATCTGCCGGGTCACGTCCCAACCACTGCGAACATCGGCAGAGGCCGATCAGCATCAAGGCATTCCAGGAAGTGATGATCTTGTCATCGAGTTCGGGTCGGGTCCGGCGGTTGCGGTATTCCAGCAGCGCAGACCTGGCTTCATCCCGTTTTTGTCGCAGTGTGGCGACATCGGTTTGGCGGCGGCGGGCTATTTCATTCAGCGGAACGGCACGATACAGGATATTTACTCCTTCCCGGTTACCTTCCGGACGCACCCCGTAGTGCTCAGCCATCAGTTGATAGAGCTCGTCATCGAGCTGTTCACGAAGCTCTTCTGATGTAAACGTGTAGAACTTGCCCTCTTCGCCCTCGGTATCGGCATCCAGCGCCGAATAATAGGCTCCGTCAGGATGCCGCATCTCGCGGTTCAAAAAGGCGATGGTCTCTTCCGCGGTAGCGGAAAACAGATCATAATCGCCAAGCCGGGCGGCACCGGCGAGGACGGGCAGCAGCAATGCATTGTCATAGAGCATTTTCTCGAAATGCGGTACCATCCACTTTTCATCGGTGCTGTAGCGGTGAAAGCCTCCTCCTACCTGATCGTAAATACCGCCGCTTATCATCATCTCCAGACTGGTTAAGGCCATTTTGTGCGCCTGTTCAGAGCCGGGACGGTGCCCGTATCGCAGCAAAAATCCGATTCCCATGGCCATGGGAAATTTTGGTGCACCCGAGAAGCCTCCGTGTTCTTCATCATAAGCTTCGGTGAAGCCATGATAAGCTTTTTCGAGAGTCTCATTTGTGATTTTGGCAGCTGAAAGATGGTCGTATATATCGTTGGCAAGCGCGTTACGCATCTCGTCAGCCTGCTCTTTTACCTTGTCGGGGTTGTTGCGATAGACTTCCGCAAGGCGGCGGATTACGGTGGGGAATCCGGGTCTGCCGTGTGCATCTTCAGGCGGGAAGTAGGTGCCGGCAAAAACGGGAACCTGATCCGGGGTGAGCCAGACATTAAGCGGCCAGCCGCCCTGACCGGTCATCATCTGCAGGGCCTCCATATAAACCGCATCAACATCCGGCCGTTCCTCGCGATCCACCTTGATGTTTACAAAGTGCTTGTTGAGCAGGTTGGCAACGTGCGTGTCTTCAAACGACTCCCGTTCCATCACGTGACACCAGTGGCAGCTGGAGTAGCCGATACTGAGAAAGATCATCCGGTTCTCCTTCCGGGCCTTTTCAAGCGCTTCCTCTCCCCAGGGGTACCAGTCGACCGGATTCCGGGCATGTTGCTGCAGATACGGAGAGGTTTCATGGACAAGCCGGTTCGGCTTCCCGGTGTTTTTACGATTACCGGAATCTGGTTCGGTTGTCATGAAACCTCCCGGTTTTATTCGGGTCGACCTTCTGCGCCAAAGATATCACGATCGCGTTTGCGATTGACCACTCTGCTTATACGAATGCTTAGCTGGTACAGCAGCAGCAGCGGGATGGCGATCAATATCTGGGATATGGGGTCCGGTGGTGTCAGAAATGCGGCCAGGATCAGACAGACGATAATGGCCCATTTCCGGTGCTTGATCAGCAGCTCGGGGGTAAGAAGCCCGATTTTTGACAGAATGTAACTGATCATCGGAAGCTGGAAAACGAGTCCCGCAGAGAGCGACCACATGGTCAGTGCAGAGAAATAGGCATTAATGTCAATGTCGTTTCGTACCGCTTCAGAAATCTGGAAATTACTGAAAAACTGTACGGCAAAGGGTGTGAGAACCAGGTAGCCGAACAATACCCCGATGATGAAGAGGAGGGTCACGTTAAAGACGATGAAGCGGGTGCTGCCCCGCTCTTTGGCTTCCAGTGCCGGGGAGATGAATGCCCACATCTGGTAGAACATACCGGGTATACCGATAATAAATCCGACAACAAGCAACGTTCCCCAGTAGGTAAAAAACTGACCCGGAAGACGCCGGTTCTGAAGGTCCAGGTCGCCGGCATTGATTCCGACCCATTGATAGACGAAAAAGTCACCGCGAGCCGGCCCCAGCAGAATCTCTTCCATGATGAAACTGGAGAACAGAAATGCAACGATGACGCCTAACCCGATTCCCAGAAGTCCCTTGAGAATGCGCCAGCGCAATTCCTCCAGATGGTCGAGAAAGGACATCTCGTCGGGAAGCCCCGGAGAAAGCGCCTTTGGCGGCTCTTCACCCATCGTATTTCTGTTTGCTGTTTGTGTTGTTGCCATAATGTCCGTTCAATTACGCGATGACAAAATCATAGAGCGGAAAACGCTCACACATGTCGTGTACTTCACCACGGACTTTCTCAATTACGGATTCGTCGGTATGATTACTTATGACAATGTCCATTAGTTCGGCTATACGTGCAAATTCCTCGGTACCCATGCCGCGTGAGGTCATGGCCGGTGTGCCGATCCGGATGCCGGAGGTCACAAACGGGCTTTGGTTATCATAGGGGACCATATTTTTATTAACGGTTAACTCAGCCTGTCCCAGTGCCTCTTCGGCTTCCTTGCCGGTAACCCCTTTGTTTCGGAGATCAACCAGCAGCAGATGGTTATCGGTACCGCCACTGACCAGGTCGTAGCCCAATTCCTGAAATTTGGAGCCCATGGCCTTGCTGTTGCTTATGACTTGTTCCTGATACCGGGTGAAATCTTTCTGAAGCGCTTCGCCAAAGGCAACGGCTTTGGCGGCGATAACATGCATCAGCGGGCCGCCCTGGGTTCCCGGGAAGACGGCTGAATCCAGCAGTTCACTCCAGTTTTTGACACGGCCTGACTTGGGTGCGACCTTTCCGATCGTATTTTCACTGTCGCGACCAATCAGCAGCATGCCTCCGCGGGGGCCGCGAAGGGTTTTGTGCGTTGTGGTGGAGACGACATGGGCATGGGGCAGCGGGTTGCGCAACAGTTTGGTGGCAATGAGTCCGGCCGTATGCGCCATATCCATCCACAGAAGGGCTCCGACTTCATCGGCGATAGAGCGGAACGCCTCATAGTCAAAGTCGCGGGGATAGGCCGATGCGCCGATCGATATCATTTTCGGTTTGATCTTTTTGGCTTTGTCACGAATCTTGTTCATGTCAAGCCGTCCGGTCTCCTTGTCGACACCGTAAAATTCGGCGTTGTAGGTGATGCCGGAGAAGTTGGCCGGGGAGCCGTGGGTAAGGTGGCCGCCATGGGAGAGGTCCAGGCCCAACAGGGTATCACCCGGGTTCAAAAGGGTGAGATAGACAGCTGCATTGGCTGATGCACCGGAGTGTGGCTGGACGTTCACCCACTCGGCATCAAACAGGATTTTTGCACGGTCGCGGGCCAGGTCTTCCACAATATCGACATAACGGCATCCCCCGTAATAGCGCTTGCCCGGGAGTCCTTCGGCGTATTTGTTGGTCAGCGAGGAGCCCATGGCTTCCATTACGGCCTTGCTTACAAAGTTTTCGGATGCAATGAGTTCAATGCCGTTGTTTTGACGTTCGGTTTCTTTTTCGATAAGACTGTAAACTTCAGAATCTTGATCTTTAAGACGTTTCATTAGTGTAATACCAGATTACTTTTTTTGTTGCAGTTGACAGTGTCTTGTTTGGGGCGATGGATCTAATCTTTTTTTGGAATATCAATTTTATTGATCCTTCGCTGGTGCCGGCCTCCTTCAAACTCACTTTGCAGCCAGGTGGTCATGATGGACCTCAGTTCATCCTCATTAAGATATCTGCCGGGCAGACACAGGATATTGGCCTTGTTGTGTTCACGTGAAATACGGGCCATCTCTTCGTTCCAGACCAATGCGGCCCGGATTTTCGGGTACTTGTTGGCCGTTATGCACATGCCTTGACCGGTGCCACAGATCAGTATGCCCATGTCGTGTTCGCCGTTGTTGACGGCCTGGGCCACATAGGTGGCAAAATCGGGATAATCGACCGATTCGCTGGAACTTGTGCCATAATCAATGGTCGTAATACCCTGCTTATCGAGAATCCGTTTCACGATTTCCTTGGCTTCGAACCCGGCGTGGTCGGATGCAATCGGAATAATCATGAGGTCAAAAAATAGGCATTATTAAAATGTGAAAAAGGTCCGGGTCAACCGTTTGTTTTACAATTTCCAAATATGCGTAAAAAACGGATGATATTAAAGGGATAAATACGCTGTTTTTATCTGGTAAAGGCATATACAAGTAGATTCACCCCCATCTGCAGCGACATCTCGACAATATGCTCGGGATTGTCGTGCACATCATAGGCCCAGCCGTCGGCAAGGTTGGTTTCATAGGTGTAATAGAGCACCAGCCGGCCATTGCGGAAAATACCGAAGCCTTGCGGTGGATTACCGTCGTGCTCATGAATTTTCGGGAGTCCGTCCGGGAAGTCGAATACCATCGAATAGATCGGATGGGAAGCGGGCAGTTCGATCAGCTCCTCATCCGGAAAGATCCTTTCGATGACCGGCCGTACATACGGGTCGAATCCGTAGTCGTCATCAATATAGAGAAAACCGCCGTTGTCGAGATACTCGCGCATGTTGGAGGCTTCGGTCTCATTGACATCAATATTGCCGTGCCCGGTCATGAAAACAAAGGGGTAGTCATGGAGGTCCCTGCTTCCAATAGATACATCGTCATAAGAACTCCGGACAGAGATCGGAATTTGCCGGTCGGCAAAATCGATGAGGTTACTCAATGCTGAGGGGTCGTTATACCAGTCTCCGCCTCCGCGGTACTGGATACGGGCGATCCGGATTTTATCCTCCTCCGGAATTGCATTTCGCCGGCCGGAATCATCACCCGGGGCAAGCGACCCCGATACTTCAGCTGTGGCGGAGATATCTGCTTCAACGATGCCACCGACATCGCTTGAAATGGGGAGTCCTGGATCCTGTTCGGCCGCAAGGAAGCCCCAGAACAGTGCCGGTACAAATAAAAGAGATCGAAGTTGCATGAAGTAATGATTCGATATGTACTGGTGAACAGGAGTTCAGTTTTATCCTGTTGAAAATATCGTTTTTATAACGCAGTTGCCGGGCAGAACCTTGTTATCTGTTTATTTTTAAATTCATCGGGAGTTATTCTATCTTGTAAAGGCTTACATGCCGAACATTATTAGCCCGGGATAGATGATGTTATTGAGAATCGTAGTTACTGCACTGTTTTTGCAACTGGCGCTCTCTGCAGCGGGCGTCCTGGCGGGGCAACCGGAAAGAGTGGAGCCGCCATTCTGGTGGACGGGCCTGCAAAACGATGAGGTTCAGTTGATGGTTTATGGTGAGGATATCGGCCTGGCTCGCCCGTCGGTTGATTACCCGGGGGTTACACTGGACCGCATCGTTGCCGTTGATAATCCCAATTACCTGTTCCTTGATCTGACTATTACCGAAGAAGCCGAACCGGGGGAGATGGATATCGTATTCCGGCGGGATGACGGGGTACAGACCTGGACCTATGAGCTGAGAGAGCGCCGCGACAACCGCAACCGGCACCGGGGGTTTGATCCCTCGGATGTGATCTATCTGATCATGCCCGACCGGTTTGCAAGCGGCGACCCGGCTATCAGTGAGGTAGAAGGTATGATCGAAGGGGTGGATCGCGACGAGCCCTTCGCCCGGCACGGCGGCGATATCCGGGGCATCATCGACAACCTGGACCATATCGAGGATCTCGGAATGACCGCCCTCTGGCTCAATCCCGTTCTGGAAAACGATATGCCCTATGACTATGAACGCAGTGTCGGGTTCTATCACGGCTATGCCGCCACCGACAAATACCGGGTGGACCGCCGTTTCGGAAGCAATGAGTTGTTTGTGGAACTGGTGGACAGAGCCCATGACCGGGGACTCAAAGTGATCATGGACATGATTCACAACCATATCGGCACCCACCACTGGTGGATGGATGATCTGCCGTCCGACGACTGGATACATGACCAGGAGGAGTATGGAAACACTAACTTCCGGACCAACACCATCATGGACCCCTATGCCTCGCGGAAGGATTACGAGTCGACGGTAAAGGGCTGGTTTGTCGATGAAATGCCGGATCTGAACCAGCGCAATGAATTGCTGGCCAATTATTTGATTCAAAATACCATCTGGTGGATCGAATATGCCGGAATTGACGGCATCCGGATGGATACCCACCCCTATCCGTACAAGGAGTATATGGCCGAATGGACCCGGAGGGTGCTTGAGGAGTACCCCGATTTCAATATTGTGGGTGAGGCGTGGATGCCGAATGTGGCCACAACAGCCTGGTGGCAGTACGATTTTCCGACCGGGAGCGGTTACAACTCCCATTTGCCCAGTGTTACCGATTTTCCGCTGTATGGGGCCATTGTCGGCGGACTCAATGAGCAGGCTGGCTGGGATACCGGAATGAACCGGATCTATCTGACACTGGGACAGGATTTCCTCTACACCGACCCCTTTTTGAATGTGATCTTTGTGGATAACCACGACCTGGACCGATTCTTTTCAAGCATCGGCGAGGATTACGACAAATTCCGGCTGGGTCTCGCTCTCATCTACACAACGCGGGGCATTCCGCAAATCTATTACGGTACCGAAATCCTGAAAACCGGTGCGGGACCGGATGCCTTGAAGCGCAAGGACTTTCCGGGCGGATGGGCCGACGATCCGATCAACGCTTTCACCGGAGAGGGCCGCCGTCAGCTGGGCCGGGCCCGTGATCTGCCTGTTGTCGATGCATATGAATTTATCCGGAACCTGAGCTGGTGGCGAAAAGACAAGCCGGTTATCCATCACGGAGAATTGACCCACTTTCTGCCGGAGAACAATGTCTATGTCTATTTCCGCCATGACGAGGAGGAGACGGTCATGGTGATACTGAACGGATCGGAAGAGGACGCCGAACTGGAACCCGGGCGCTTTGAGGAGCTGCTGGACGGATACGGAGCCGGTTATGATATAATCTCTGGTACCCGTATGGACCTGAATGAGCGACTTCATGTCCCGGCTATGACTCCGATGATTCTGGAACTGAGTCGTAATTAAGTTGTGTGATGCTTTGATTTCAGAACAGGGAGGTCAATGCGACGGTGGCCGCTCTACATACACTTCCATCTGAAGCTCCGACATGCTGCCGAAAAGTCCGATCGCTCCGTCGAGGTTGTAGATGATATTCTGGATCTCCCCCGGGGCAAGGGTACTGTTTCCACCTCCGACCTGGACCGTCTGCGAACGGAAATAATCGAACGTATTGTCGTCGATTGAAAAAGTGGAAATTACATTGGGTCCGTAAAAAGCGATCCCGATCCAGGGCATGCGCAATGTGAGCGTGCCGTCCGGGTTGAGATCGAAGTTTTCTTCATTTACAATACTGGTTCGTATGCGCCGGGCTTCTTCAATATCTTCATCCTCAAAGATGTCACGCCAGAATGGAGTCAGATTCTCTTCCACCGGATCCAGGGCCCTGGTGGCATAGATAAAATAGTTTTGCCGGTCGTTGGCACGGTTACGTGTAATGCGAAACTCAAGCTGTTCCGATCCCTGATACACGGCCGAATCGCGGATGACCTCTTTTACCGAGAAGGTATCCGGCACGCTGGTGCGGGCTTCAATGCGGTGCTCATTATCGTCCGGAATAACGATATCAAGCTCATAGGTCCAGCGCGGTTGCACGAGGTCACTCCGGTCATCGCTCAGTGGTCGATAAATTCCGCGGCCGGTCTCGGAATAGTGGTAGGTTTTGTCGTGGTTTCCCTCTTCATCGTAACTCATCACCCTGATATCGGCATTGGAAACGGCACGTTCATCGAAAAAGTAGTTCTCATTAAACGGGGCGGTGGTTGACAAGCGGATCTCCGGCATTTCATTGTTCGCTATCAGATAGCTTTCAACCATGTACTGTTCCACGTAATCATCCTGCCCGTACAGGTCACAACCGGAGAGTGATGTTACGGCCATGACCGCGAAAAGAAGGGGAAGCAGATTATGATGTTTTGTAACAGGATTCATGACGATTCCGGATAGATGGTTTTGGAGATTGTTGCAAGGGGTGAAACGGGCTGGAGTTTGAAAAGATGTCTAAAAGTGAACGGTATATCCTATAACAGGAATGATCGGCAGCATCCGGGCTTCATTGCGTTCGACCGGATTTTCGTCAAAATCGTACATATAGAACCATATATTGCGTCGCGAATAAAGATTGATGACCTGAAACTGCCATTCAGAGTCGGCGATGCCGAAAAAAGAGCTTTCCCGGGTAAAACCGATATCGAGCCGGTGGTAGGCGGGCAGCCGGGAGGCGTTCACACGTCCCACAATGATGGCGTCTACTACAGCGTTGTTGAACGGATTGGAGACCAGCGATGCTCTGCCGAGCGGTTCGGTGTAGGCTTGTCCGGTTGCATAGTTGAAGACTCCGGATGCGGTCCACCGGTCGGTTAAACGGTAGTTGGCAACGATATTGACATCGTGGGTCCGGTCGTATTTCGGCGGGTAGAAACGGCCTTCATTGAATCCGTCAAATTTGCGGCGGGTCAGGCCCCAGGTGTATCCGATAAAACCGTATAACCGGCCACGCGTTCGCTCCAGGAAGACCTCGAAACCGGATGCATATCCTTCCCCGAAGCGGAACAGCTCGGCATATTCCATGCCGGCGGCATCCTGAATGAACGGATCGAATTCAAACAGGTCATTCATTGTACGGTAGTAGAGTTCAAATTCAAAATTGAAGCCGGGCAAACTGGTGTTTTTCAGACCCAGAACGTACTGATCGCCATAAGCCGGCGGTACACCATCGTCGGTGATCAGCCAGAGGTCGAATGCGGAGATCGCTTCGTTGGTAAGGAGGGTAAGAAACTGGTGATAGCGTCCGTATGCCGCCTGGAAGCGGGTATTGTCGGACGGACGGAACTCGGCACTGAGGCGGGGATCCGGCCGGAGATAATTGCCGCTGCCGAAATAGTTGGCCCGCAAGCCGGCATTGATTTTCCAACGGTTTCCGGGGTACCAGATATTCTGCAGATAAACCGAGGCGTAGTCCGATGAAATTTGCTCTTCCATGGTGGACTCTCCGTCAAAATAGTCCTGCAGACGGAAGGTTTTATGTCCGCCCCAGAACCCGGCCAGGAATTCGTAATCCTGCGTGGGCAGCCATTCGATATCCGCTTTGAGCGAGAAGTCATAAATCCGGTTATAGCGTTCAAATTCGGTGCCGCAAAATTCAAAAACCGGATCGTTGAAATACTCCGAGGCGGTCAGTGTGAGATTGGTGAAGGTGCGGCGGGAGAGCAGGTGGGTCCAGTCGATACTCAGGGTCCGGTTGCCATAGAAAAGGTTGAACTGGCTGTCGTCACCAAATGGGAAGCGCACATCGTCGGTTCCGGTGTAAGCGGCGATACTGAGGCGGTTGTTGTTCCAGTTGTCGTAATTGATTTTGGCGTTGATATCATAGAAGTAGAAGGCGTCAGGGACATTGTCAACGGATCCACGCAGGACGGCCAGGATTGGTTCGAGTGTGGAACGTCGTGCGGCAAACATGTAGGATCCCCCGGGATAGGGGCCCTCGATCATGGCGCGGGAGGAGAGCATGCCGAGACTCAGGGTTCCACTGGTTTCGTAACGGTTGCCGTCTTTGTTATATACGTCCAGCACCGATCCGAGCCGTCCGCCGTAAGTGGCCGGATAGGCGCCCTTGTAGAGCCGGACATCCTTGATCGCATCGGGATTGAAGGTAGAGAAAAATCCGAAAAAGTGGGAGGGATTGTAGACGGTGGTGCGGTCGAGCAGGATCAGCGTCTGATCGGGGCCGCCTCCGCGAATGTAGAGTCCGCTGGAAAAGTCCGATGCGGCTTTTACACCGGGGAGCAGCTGCACCGACCGGAAAACATCGGCCTGCAGCACAGAGGGTACGCTTTTTATCAGTTCGGTGGAGATCGATGCGGTACCGATATTTTGTCGCTCTTCCTGTTCGCGTTCGGAGGTGATAACCATCTCTTCCAGGGTGTAATCGACAGGGGCCAGTTCGATGTCGAGACGTTTGGTTTCTCCCTCTTCCAGGGTGACCTCTACCCGTTTTTCGGCATAGCCGATGTAGGAAAAACGGACGGAGTACGAGCCGGCCGGCACGTTGTTGATGACATAATATCCCGCTGTATTGGTCGTGGCGCCCCGTTCGGTGCCTGAAATCAGAACGGTAGCACCCAGCAGGGTTTCACCGGTTTCGGCATCCCGGATGAAGCCGTTCAGCGATGTGCGGGTCTGTACTTCATGCTCACCGGTAGAGGCCGGAGAGGATACCGTGAGGATGTCACGCCCGGCAATATCCGGGGGTGTGGAATCCGCTGCACCGGCGACCGGAACGGCAGCACCAACCAGGAGAAGGATGCGTAATCGGTTTAACAGCAGTTTCAATAATGGCATAGGTTGCAACCGGAAATCATGTTCGGGAAAGTCTGATTATTTTTGGCTTGTTTCATCTGTTTATAATTTTTGTTTAAGGACACATGAACCGAAGGTCACGAAGTGAAATGTCATGACCGTATTTAATCATACGCCTGTGTGTCCGGGCGCTGGCCCGGTCATGTGCATTTCATGATGATGTGATCGAAATGGAGACAAAAATAATACAAATTACGAATACGCCCCGCATTTACAGAATCCCATGACTTGAAGTGCTATTACGGAAACATGTAAAGAAATGTTTCACTTCTTTTAACGGGAAGAACGGTGTGGAACATTTTTTTTCGTACATTATAAAGATACTATTTTTTAAAACGATGAAACGGTTGAAGGCGGGTTTGGATGTGAAATGTTTGGAACTTGTAACAGGATATCAATGATAAAAGGTACCGTTATTTCGCGGATTTGGATGGCCGTTCTGGTAGTTGCCGCATTGATTGCAGGTTGGAGTCAGGCTGCAGCCGCCGGGGAGTCCGGTACGGTCTATGTCATCCGTGTCGATGGCATGATCGACAACGGCCTGAATATGTATATTGACCGGGGAGTGTCCGCTGCCGAGGCCGATGATCAGGCCGTCGGGGTAATTCTCCATATGGATACTTTTGGGGGTCTGGTGGATGCCGCCGACGAGATTCGCAAGCGCTTGCTGGCATCCGATATTCCGGTGGTCACATTCATCGATGCCAACGCGGCTTCAGCTGGTGCACTGATCTCCTTTGCCACCGACCATATCTTCATGGTGCCCGGAGGTTCCATCGGTGCGGCGACCGTAGTGGATGGGGCCGGAGAGAGAGCCGATGAAAAGATGCAGAGTTATATGCGCGGCCTGATGCGCTCCACCGCCGAAGCCAAAGGATACGACCCGGGCATTGCCGAGGCGATGGTGGACGAACGCATTGCAATCGATGGGATTATTGCCGAAGGGGAGCTGCTTACTCTGAGTGCTTCGGAAGCGCTCGACCTGGACGTGTCTACAGCAACGGTGCGCTCGCTTGGAGAGGTTGCTGCGGAAATGGGCTGGGAGCAGGCCGATCTTTTCAATATCGATGAACGATGGGAAGAGTCGATCATCCGTTTTTTCGCTTCGCCGGTGCTGCAGAGCCTGCTTATGCTGATGATGCTGGGCGGTCTCTATTTTGAGCTGCAGTCGCCGGGGGTCGGATTTGCCGGTGCCATAGCCGGCCTGGGCGCGATTTTGTTCTTTCTGCCGCTCTATATCATGGGGCTGGCTCAGATATGGGAAATTCTGATCGTGATAGTGGGAGTGGGACTGATTCTGGTGGAATTATTTGTTCTGCCCGGATTCGGCATTGCCGGAATAGCCGGGGGGATCCTCCTGCTGTTCGGTTTGTTCGCCTCCCTGGTCGGCAATGTGGGTTTTGACTTTCCGGCATTGGAGCAAATGCGCACCGAGCTTTGGACTATCCTGCTGACCATGGTTTTTGGTATCGCCTTAATCGCATCCACAATACGCTATGTCATGAAAACGCCACTGTTCGGACGACTGGTCCTGACACGATCCACCGACAAGGAATCCGGCTACACCTCTTATTCAAGCAGGGATGATCTGCTGGGCAAGGAAGGTATCGCCCTGACCACCCTGCGGCTTTCCGGAACCGTCAAAATCGGTGACCGGCGGGTGGATGTGGTCTCCGACGGCGAGTATATTGCCAAGGGAAGCCGGGTAAAGGTGATATCCACGGAAGCCGGACAGGTGATCGTCACCCGTCTGGAAGATTATTGACAAACGTGCAGCCCTGGAGCATCCGGGAAAACTGGTTAATACTAACGAATCGGTTGGTATCCAACCCGGCGCTCTTTATATTTCCTGCATCTAATTTAAAATCCTGTTAATCGGACACCATTATGGAACCATATTCACTGTTGGGCATTATTGCCGGTATTGTTTTACTTCTTTTTGTCTTTTTCTACTTCATACCGATCGGACTCTGGATCACTGCGCTGTTTTCGGGGGTGCGCATCGGCATCTTCAGAGACCTGGTGGCCATGCGTCTGCGGAAAGTGCCTCCCGGACCGATTGTCAAGGCGGCCATTACCGCGACCAAAGCCGGTTTGAAAGATGTGGAAATCGGCATGCTGGAAGCGCATTATCTTGCCGGCGGAAATGTACAGAGGGTGGTCAATGCGCTGATCTCTGCGGATAAAGCCAACATCGCGCTTGGCTTCGAGCGGGCGGCAGCCATTGATCTTGCCGGACGGGATGTCTTCGAAGCCGTACAGATCTCGGTCAACCCGAAAGTGATCAATACCCCGGTCATCACCGCGCTGGCCAAGGACGGCATCCAGGTGAAAGCGACGGCGCGTGTGACCGTGAGGGCCAACCTCGACCGTCTGGTCGGGGGTGCGACCGAAGAGACGGTGCTTGCCCGTGTAGGCGAGGGGATCGTTTCGACCGTCGGTTCTTCCGCCGATCACAAAGCGGTACTTGAGAATCCTGATCAGATCACAAAAACGGTGCTGGACAAGGGCCTCGACAGCGGTACGGCCTTCGATATTTTGTCGATCGATATCGCTGATGTGGACGTAGGTGAGAATATTGGTGCGAAACTGCAGACCGATCAGGCCAGTGCCGACCTCAAGGTGGCCCGAGCCCGCGCCGAAGAGCGCCGTGCGATGGCTGTGGCTGTTGAGCAGGAAAACCGCGCGAAGATCGAAGAGATGCAGGCGCGTGTGGTCGAGGCCGAAGCCGAAGTGCCCAAAGCCATCGCCGAGGCCTTCCGCAGTGGCAAACTGGGCGTTATGGATTACTACAACATGAAGAATGTGATGTCCGATACCGATATGCGGGAGTCGATTGCGAAAGGTACCGAATCGAAAGAAGGTGGCGAACCGGATGATGAGAAGTCCCCGGGATCCCGGGGAAGCCGCAAAACCTGATAATCCGGTTTACAAAGCATCATAAAAAGCCCGGGCCGCCGTAAAGACAGTCCGGGTTTTTTTATTTGGTGCGCCCGGCAGGGTGCATTCAAACCGGCCAGTCCTCCATCCGCCAGGCGGCGTCCCAGAACATCCATTCCAGTCGGGTGGATTCGAGATAGGCTTCCAGCATTTGCTGCCGGACGGCTTCCGTGGCATCACGGGCAGCCTGCTCGGTAAGGTCGATGGCCTGTTCCACCGATTCGCCGAACTCTTCGCCGGCGTAAGTATCGATCCACTGCTGGTAGACATTGGGCCGGGTGGCATTTTTGTGGATGTGGTGTCCCACTTCCCGGTAGACCCAGAAGCAGGGGAGCAGGGCGGCCAGGGCGACGGGATACGGTTCGAGGACGGTCGCCCGGATCAGGAAGCCTGTATAGGCCTCGCAGGTCGGCGATTTCGGGATGTCGAGTTCGGCGTTGAACTCGGACAGATAGTGCTCGTGCAGCGCCCGCTCAACCACAACGGCTCCTTCGGCGAATCCGATCAACTGTTTCATCGATTCGGTGTCGCCGGACCGCGTGCCCGCTACGGCCAGCGCCCGACCGAAATCGGCCAGATAAAGCGCGTCCTGTTTCATGTAATAGACGAACTTGTCCCGGTCGAGGGTACCTTTCATCAATTCCCGGTTGAAAGGAAGCTCCAGTATTTGTTCGTAAATACGGGACGAATCCTTCCAGAACTGCGTAGTGTACTTTCGTTTGCTCATATCAGATGACATATTGGGAAGGTTATGGTTTTGATATATTGGAGCTCGGATTACTCTTCGGGCCACCAGCGGTGAAAATGGTGCACCGGACCGTGTCCTTTACCGATTTTCCAGTCCGCTGCCTTGCGGAGTGCCCTGTTCAGGTAGGAGAGTGCGCTTCCGACCGCTTCGTCGAGCGACTCCCCTTTGGCAAGCTGGGCCGCGATGGCTGAGGAGAGCGTACAGCCGGTGCCGTGGTTGTTGTGTGTGTTGACACGGGGCAGCTCGTACCAGCGAATCTGTACGGATCCGGTCGATTTGTCATGGTACACCAGACAGTCGGGACTGACGTCCGTTCCTTCAAGATGACCGCCTTTCACCAGTACGGCATCCGGACCCATACCGAGTATCCGTTCTCCGGCATATTCCATCTCCTTCCGGGTGGAAACCGTGCTTCCGCTCAGCACCCCGGCTTCCGGAAGGTTGGGAGTAATGAGGGTAGCCATGGGAACCAGCGACTCTTTAAGTGCTGCAACGGCTTCGTCCTGCAGCAGCCGGTCGCCGCTCTTGGCGACCATGACGGGGTCGATCACTATGTGGTCTGGCCGGTACTTTGCCAGTGTGGAGGCGATCTCCCGGATGACATCGCTGCGGCTGAGCATGCCGATTTTTACGGCATCCACACCGATATCGGTAAAAACCGCATCCAGCTGTTCCCGGATGAAATCGGGAGGCAGATCGTGTATGGCGGTTACCTGGCGCGTATTTTGTGCCGTCAGGGCGGTCAGAACGGACATGCCGTAACAACCCAGCGCCGAAAACGTCTTCAGGTCCGCCTGTATGCCGGCTCCGCCGCCGCTGTCCGATCCGGCGATCGTCAATGTTCTTGGTGGATGCATATTGAGATGATAATGTTTTGAGGTACCGTCCCATCCGGATTCGGATGTTCTGTCGGTGTTAGATGTTCATCAGGATTTCGCTGTTCGGCCGGTTTTGGATGTCCAGCCGGATGGTGATGTTCGTACGGAACGTATTGTTCAGCCGGATTTAAAATGATCATATCCCCGGCCGCTCAGATCAAACGGCTTGCCGTTTTTCAAAAATCGCACTTCACCGCCTTCGGTCAGACGCCGCGGTCCCGGTGATGGTTGCTGCTCTGTATCGTTCCGATTCCGGACTACTCCTACTGCATGCAGATCGTATCCGATCTCTTCCTTATAACTTTTTTGCAACGAATCCCATCCGCCCGCATCACAGGTGCCCATCAGGGCATAATCTTCACCGGCCGAACAGGCCAATTGGACCGGATCCCAGCCCCTTTTTTGTGCGACCTGTCGCAGCTCTGTACTGAGCGGCAGATCAGCAAGCTCGATATCGATGATCACTCCCGACCGGTTGGCCACATGTCCGGCGTCCGACGAGATGCCGTCAGAGAGGTCTATCAGGGCATGGACGCCTGCCTGTTTACCCAGCCATATGCCGCCGTCAACGACGGCATCCGGACGGTTGTGGGCCCGGATCAATTTCTGCTCCGCGGGGTCACCGGTTTCGTGAAGATCCTCAAGCAGCAGCTGCAGACCGCCTCCGGAATCGCCGAGGGTTCCGGTCACAAAAACGATATCCCCCGCACGGGCGGCAGAACGGAGTTTCACCTGCGACCGGGTCGTTTCGCCGGTGACCATGATATTGATGACCAGGTGCTTCTGCGATTTGGTGGTGTCGCCGCCGAGCAGCCGGACTCCATGCCGTTGAGCGAGATCATGCATACCGGTAAAAAACCGCTCCAGCCAGGGCAAGTCGGCACGGGCAGTGAGTCCGATCGACATCCAGACATGTTTCGGTCGCCCTCCCATAGCGGCGATATCACTCAGATTGACCGCCAGTGACTTGTGTCCGAGCTCCTCCGGGGTGATCTTGTCGAACAGAAAATGGGTTTCTTCAATCAGGAGGTCTGTCGTGACCAGCTCCACCTCATCATCACCCCGCGGTATGACGGTGCAGTCATCACCGATGCCGAGCAGATCGGAGGTCTCTTCGTTGAACCAGGTCTGGATCCGGTCAATCAATCCGAATTCACCGACCTGTTTGAGGGGATGTTCGTCCATTTCCGTTGGTTTTGATTGTTGCAGTTCAAAGTTGATACTAAGGGTGAAGGAATGTTTTTTTGATTGCCGGGGGTGTTTGCGTGACGGTTATTCCTTGCTTTACGGCAGATGCATCAGGTGGACAGCCGTTTGGCCTGCCGCTCTTTGCGGATGATTTCCATCAACTCGCGTGCGGATTTCGTCGGATGTTCCGAGGCGCAGATCGACGAAACCACAGCCACCCCGTCGGCTCCGGCGCGGAGGGCGGCGGCAATCGTTTCTCTGTTCATTCCACCTATGGCCACAAGAGGTTTGCGTGTAGAGGCCCGCAGTTCCCGAAGTCCTTCGATTCCCCAGGGCCGGCCGGTATCGGTTTTGGTCGGTGTCGCGAAAATGGGGCTGACCCCGAAATAGTCGACATCCAGCCGTTCGGCTTCCTGTGCCTGCTGCCAGGTTTCGACCGAGTAGCCGATGAGGGCATCCGGACCCATCAGCTTGCGTGCGGTTGCCGGATTCATATCATGCTGGCCCAAATGGACTCCATCGGCGCCGGCAGCCAGGGCCACATCCAGCCGGTCATTGACGATCAGCGGAATGCCTTTTGTATGCAGTAATTTCCGGATTTCGGTCGCCTCGCGGATCATCTGTGCCGTTGATGCCGTTTTTTCACGGTATTGGACCATGGTAACACCACCGTCCACGGCTTTCATTACCCATTCCACCAGGTGATCCCTGCCGGTCATGCCGCTGTCGGTGACCAGGTAGAGGCTGTAGTTCGTTGGAGAAAGTTCAGGATTTCTCATCGATTTGTGCCATTTTGGCGACGGTTTCTTGCTCAAGGTTGGTGAGGGTGTCGAGCAGTGCTATCTGCAGGCTGCCGGGTCCGGTGCTGTTCATTTCAGCAATTTCGCCGGCGATACCGAGAATGGCCATGGCATGAGCAGCAGCGTGGAGAGGGTCGTCGTTAACGGCGCAAAAAGCACCTGTGAAGGCGGAGGCCACGCAACCCATTCCGGTGATACGAGACATCAGGACGGTACCGTTGCGGACCCGGATATGGCGGTCGGATGTGACAATGTGGTCGGTCTTGCCGCTCACCGAGACGACAAGGTTGTACTTTTTGGCCAGGGAGCGAATGGCATCTATTGCGTGGTCGGCTTTATCGGTGCTGTCGACGCCTTTGGTCTGACCGCCTGCCGGGGTAAGGGCCAGAATTTCGGAGGCGTTTCCGCGCAACACATTCACACCGCCGGTATCGAGCAGAGTCCGGGCAGTTTCGGTGCGATAGCTGGTGGCACCGGCTCCGACGGGATCCAGAACTACCGGTTTGCCGTTTTCACGTGCCGTTTGTAACGAAAGATGCATCGATTCCACCCATGACGGACTGAGCGTTCCGATATTCAGCACCAGGGCTCCGGCAATCCGGGTCATGTCGGCCACCTCTTCTTTGGCATGGGCCATTACCGGTGAGGCGCCCAGGGCAAGCAGTGCATTCGCGGTGATGTTCATTACAACATGGTTGGTGATGTTGTGTACCAGAGGATTGGCGGAACGGATTGCAGCGAGGTCATTCGTCAGGTTTTTGGTATTCATAAAAATTGATGATCAGAACATTTGGAGATTTTGGTAAGAAAAAAGCCATACATCCATCACCGGTTGACGTGCGGAGAAGGATATATGGCTTTCGAATTCCATTCCCTTCGCCGGCATGATCCGGATCAGGTTACTGAGGGTGTGGTCTCAGCCGCTGCCGCGGCACCCCTATGGCTTGTATTATGGTATAAAATGTCGTTAAAGGTTAATATAACTAAAGATAAAAAACAAATTGTCCGTTTGTTTCATTCGGAGATTCTTTCAAAAGAGATCCGGGAATTTGTGATTGCAAGGATGCAGGTATAGCGGGAAGATTCCATTGCGAATATACCGGCAGAAAACGTATCTTTATGACAGTATCAGGTATACCAAATGCTCTTTGCGATCGTTAGGTTATTGTGGTTTACGCGGAAGGGTGGTATTCTTGCTACTCTTCACCTGTTTGAAGTATAAACATCCCGAAAGGGGGTGACATGGCTTCGACGGGATGAGCGCAGTCACAAGTGGCATGCCGAGTTTCCGTCGCGGATTCTCGTAAAAAAATCGGTGGCACTTTAAATGTAAATGCTGACAATACTCAGTATCGAATGGCTGCCTAACAGCGCCATTCCGTCCTCCTGGCG
>SLOL01000042.1 GCA_007132495.1 Balneolales bacterium | reverse complement strand
GACAGGGCCACCATTGCCGGAAGTGCCGAAGTGTTGGTAAAGCGACCGGGAACCTACAACCTCTCCCTTTATATAAACGGACAGGCTTCGGGAATGTCGGAAACAGCTGATATGGCCGCCGGAACCAACATCGTACGCTTTGGTTTCGATATCGAAAACCCCGATCTCTGGTGGACCAACGGCCTGGGCGACCCTTATCTGTATGATTTCCGGTTTGTGCTGACTGCAGTCGCCCCGGATGAGGGTGAACGGAACTCGAATGACCGGAACGCGGGAGATCGTGATTCGGATGGCCGGGATTCTGAGAATCCGGATCAAACCGGACAGACCGAAGAAACCGGACAGACCGAAGAGACCGGGCAGACCGGAGAGACCGGGCAGACCGGAGAAAGCGGACCTGCCGGCAATCAGCCGGCTCTGTCCGGCTACATTGTGGATCGCCACCAGATGGACTTCGGAGTCCGCACCCTCCGCCTGGTCCAGGAACCCGATGATACCGGCCGCAGCTTCTATTTCGAGCTCAACGGCGTACCGGTATTCATGAAGGGCGCCAATATCATTCCGTCGGAAACCCTGACCCCCGCCGTTTCGGAGGAAACCTACCAGAGGCTTTTCGACAATGCCACCGCCGCACATATGAACATGATGCGTGTCTGGGGCGGAGCCATTTATGAAGAGGATCTGTTTTACGAACTCGCCGATCAGAACGGCATCCTCATATGGCAGGACTTCATGTTTGCCTGCAACCTGCAGCCGGGCGACCCGGCCCATCTCGACAACATCCGCGAGGAAGCGGATTACAATGTGAGGCGCCTTCGCAATCACGCATCGCTGGCCCTTTGGTGCGGCAACAATGAGAACCTGCACGGATGGCATGAATGGGGCTGGAAAGAGATGTATGAACCGGAGATTCGCGAATTCATGTGGCGGACTTACGAACGGATCTACCACGAAATTCTGCCGGAGGCGGTTAATCGCCATGACCCGACCACCGCCTACTGGTC
This sequence comes from Balneolales bacterium, assembly GCA_007132495.1. Classification (GTDB taxonomy): domain Bacteria; phylum Bacteroidota; class Rhodothermia; order Balneolales; family Natronogracilivirgulaceae; genus SLOL01. The sequence goes on along the minus strand of SLOL01000042.1, from coordinate 4,345 downwards.
TTCGTCTCCATCCGCTTACGGCAACCGGGAAGCCGACCGCAAATCGGGTGATGAACACGACTGGACCATCTGGTTCGGGCAACAGCCGTTTTCCGCCTATGGTGAAAATGTTCCCCGTTTTGTGAGCGAATACGGCATGCAGGCCTTTCCCGGCATGCATACCATCCGGGAGTTTTCCGTCGAAGAAGATTGGGACATGGATTCTGCCGTGATGCGCCACCGGCAGCGTGGCAACATGGAGTACATCGCCCCCGGTTTTGACGGCAATGACATGATTAAACGGTATATGGAGCGCTATTACGAGGTGCCGGATCAGTTCGAACATTTTGTCTATATCAGCCAGATCCTGCACGCCAGGGCATACAAAACCGCCATTGAAGCCCACCGGCGCAATATGCCGGTCACCATGGGTTCGCTCTACTGGCAGCTCAACGACAGCTGGCCCACCATATCCTGGGCTACCGTGGATTACTACGGGCGCTGGAAAGCCGCCCACTACGCTGTCCGGAAAGCGTACGAAGTGGTGATCGTGTCGCCGGTCGTTGAAGAAGATACCATCCGGGTCTTTGCGGTGAGCGACCGGCTGGATCCGGTGGAGGAAGCCGCACTTTCCATCACCCTGTTCGATTTTGAAGGCCGGGAGCTGGAAACGGTGGAAACTTCGGTGAACGTTCCGGCCAACACCTCAACACAAATCTTTGAAGAATCCCTCGAGGAGCTTCTGGACAGAACCGGCGCCGATCCCCGGTCCGTTTTTGCTGAGGTGGTTCTGAAGGATGGCGACCGGACACTGGCCGACAATCTGCTCTACTTCAACCGGCCCGTGGATATGAATCTGCCGTCCGCCGATGTCGCGATATCTGCTGAGAAAACAGACGATGGCTACAGGCTCACCGTCTCTTCGGAGGTTCTGGTGAAAAACCTGTTTCTGGATACGCCTTATGGCGACGTCTTTTTTTCAGACAACTTTTTTGATCTGGTTCCGGGAGTGGCCCGGGAAGTGACGCTTGAAACCGGTCGGGAAATTGATATCGACAGGGAGTTGACCGTATTGTCGGTGAACGATCTGCAGTAATAATAAGCCTACGTTCCGATCGCCTTGCGAATGCGGTTGACCAGTGCTTCTGTTGACTCCTGCCAGGCCGGAAAGGGTTCGATGGCTACTTCGGCATACCCTTTGAGATCGGCCATGCGGAAGCGGTCGTACAGATCGCGCGCCATTTCGGTATAATTCTCCCGGTAGTGCACGATCCGGTCATCACCATCGGATAGACCGGTTTCGGACCGGTCAGTTCCGATATCTTCAAAAGCTCCTGTCTGTATGCGATGCATCAGATAAAGCGTGTTTTCAGAAAGAGGATCGGGAAACGGTAATTCGTTGTGGGTCATCCACCGGACATGGGCGTCGGGAGCGTAATGGGTGTATTTCATGCCCGGGCTCCGGGGAGTGTCGCCGGTGTGTGTCTGTTCGCCCGCGTGCATCTGTTCACCGGCGTCGTGCAAGTGGTATTGCGCCATTCGCACCGGCTGGCGAAGTACTTTCTCCAACTCCGACTGGGTGATGTACCCCGGACGCAGGATGGTATAGGGTTTCCGGGACAGGTCCAGGACCGTGGATTCCAGCCCGTACTGGCATGATCCGCCCTCAATCACCGGCACATCATCCCCGAAATCCTGCCGGACGTGTTCGGCACGGGTCGGACTCGGCCGCCCTGAAGTGTTGGCGCTTGGTGCGGCAAGGGGACCTGTTTCGGATATGAGGCGCAAGGGAACGGGATGGTCCGGCATGCGGATGGCCACCGTAGGAATGCCGGCCGTGACGATATCCAGGACTTCCGGCCGCTTGGGAAAGATGATGGTCAGCGGACCGGGCCAGAACTGCTCCATCAGCTGCGCGGCATCTTCGGAAACGCCTGTTACCAATGATTCAACCATCTCCCGGTTGCTCACATGGACGATCAGTGGATTGTCGGGCGGACGCCCCTTCAATGCAAATATTCGCCTCACGGCATCGGCATTCCAGACATCCGCGCCCAGACCGTACACCGTTTCGGTAGGAAAAGCGACCACTTCCCCCTTGCGGAGCCGTTCAGCAGCCTGTTCCAGTGATATGTCGGGTTTTGTTGCAATCATGGGTGTGTTTCAAACGGTGTTTCCCGGGAAGAGATTTTCCAAATGATACCTGCTTTTATTTGCCCGGATGGCATCTTTGTCGGAGTTCTGTCTGGAATGATAAAAGTTATTCTCTTTAAAATCAGGTAGCATATATTAATAAATTCGAACCTTGGATCAACATCGGATCTGATCAAAGACTTGCACCGGCTTTTTCGGATTCCCGGGCTGCCGGTTTCAGCTGTTCGGGCTCCAGTTTCCGTAACAGTGCCAATGCGGCATCCGGATCCGGAATATCCTGAATCGCGAATCGCACTGATTGATCCTTTTGAATAAGCTGGAACCGGTCCGGTCGCAGCGTCTCCAGCCTGCTCATGATGTGCTGGAGTCCGCCCTGGTCATAAAAACGGGCTCCCGCCTCGTCGGTGTGATTCGGACATTGCAGCCACATCCTGCCCGTACGGATGATGACTTTTGTCAACCACAGTTGGGAAGCCTGGAACTTGATCCGTGTAGCAGTGATCAGGTTTTGTGCCGCTTCGGGGAGCGGCCCGAAGCGGTCGATCACCTCGTCGCGCCACTCGTCGATTTCAGCCTCTGTTTGTGCTCCGGAGAGGCGGCGGTAGAGGTTCAACCGCTCGACATTGTCACTGACATAATCGGTCGGCAGCAGAGCCGAGTAATCGAATTCGACAGTGGTTTCCGGTCGCTCCGGCACATATTCGGCATCCGAAAAGAGTCCGGTGAACTCGGTCTCTTTCAACTCATGCACCGCGTCGTTCAGGATCTTGTTGTACATCTCGAATCCGACTTCGTTGACAAAGCCGCTCTGCTCGGCACCCAGAATATCACCGGCTCCGCGGATGTCCAGATCACGCATGGCAATGTTGAAGCCGGAACCCAGGTCGGAGTACTCTTCGAGGGCCAGCAGCCGCCGCCGTGACTCCAGCGTTAGCGACTCCATGGGCGGGGTGATCAGATAGCAGTGCGCCTTGCGGTTGGAACGTCCGACCCGGCCGCGAAGCTGATGCAGCTCCGAAAGCCCGAAGTGATTGGCCTGGTTGATGATGATGGTGTTGGCGTTGGCGATGTCGATACCGTTTTCCACGATATTGGTGGAGACCAGGACGTCGAATTTGTGGTCATAGAAGTCGAGAATGATCTTCTCAAGCCGGTTGCCGGGCATCTGCCCGTGCGCAAATTGCACCCGGATGTTGGGGACCAGCGACCGCACCATTTCGGCAATTTCCTCAATATTCTGCACGCGGTTATGGATGAAGAAGACCTGTCCGCTCCGACTCACCTCCTGTATGATGGCGTCGCGTATCAGCTGGGTGTCGAAGCTGTGGATTTCGGTGTGCACCGGCTGGCGGTTGGGGGGAGGCGTGTTGATAATGCTCAGGTCACGGGCTCCCATCAGTGAGAACTGGAGAGTTCGGGGAATGGGGGTGGCCGTCAGCGTCAGGACATCCACGGTGGCCCGGAACTCCTTGAGTTTTTCTTTTACGCTGACCCCGAACCGCTGTTCCTCATCTACGATCAGGAGCCCCAGGTCGCGGAATACCACATCTTTGGATGCAATGCGATGGGTTCCGATCAAAATGTCGACTTCACCCTTTTTGGTGCGTTTCAGTATGTCGGTCTGCTCGGCTTTGCTCCGGAAGCGGGAGATTACTTCAATGTTGACCGCAAACTCCTTCATCCGTTCGCAGAAGGTTTTGTAGTGTTGATCGGCCAGGATGGTGGTGGGCACGATCACGGCCACCTGTTTGCCGTCCAGCACCGACTTGAAGGCGGCCCGTACCGCCACCTCGGTCTTGCCAAAGCCGACATCTCCGCAGACCAGCCGGTCCATGGGCATCTCACTGGCCATATCCGATTTGATATCATCAATGGCTTTATCCTGATCAGGGGTCTCTTCGTACATGAAAGAGGCCTCCAGCTCGGTCTGCATGGCGCTGTCCGGTGAAAATGCCCACGCCTTCTGCGATTTCCGCTTGGCGTAGAGGGTGATCAGGTCGCGTGCAATGTCCTTGACCCGTTTGCGGGTTTTCGCTTTTTTCCGCGCCCATTCCCCGGAACCGAGTTTGGTGACTTTGGGTGCGGTGCCGTCTTTCCCGGAGTATTTTTGCAGTTTGTGGAGACTGGAGACATTTACATACAGGATGGAATCATCCTGGTAACGCAGCACCACCGACTCCTGATCGGGCCGCCACAGCTCGATGTGGCAACG
>SLOL01000071.1 GCA_007132495.1 Balneolales bacterium | reverse complement strand
TCAATGCGCTTCGCAAGACCGAATGGATTCCGGCCAGGCACGACGGACAGGAGGTTGCCATGGAGCTTACCATGCCGATAGTATTCCGCTTGCAGCAATAACGGCAAAAGGGTGATTGACAAAAGCCGGGATTCTTGATTATTACATCACAAGTATGAGTTTAAAGATCTTCCCCCATCCTGCCAGGCATAATGATTCAAGATGCCTTGTTTTTTTCAAGTGTATTTAACACAATAGCCACTCCTTCTTCATTGGCATCCATGGCTTTGGCATAATTATACAAATGAGGTCCCGGCTCCCCGGAACGCACACTTTCCCTGTTTTCATCAGCAAACTGCCTGAACATCCCTTCCTGAACAGGCCTCTTCAGGTTTTTTTCCCAAATCAACTCACATGAACGGGAATATCTTTCCAATATGCCGGTGGTTTGCTGAAATGCATAAATTCCATTTGAACTGTGGCTCAGCATCATGAAATTCACAAAGATTTTCGGGATTTCACCACGTAAATGAGATTGTTTAATTTCATCATTATCATAACTTTCAACAAAATCACCGACGGCACTTCCGAGAAATAATAAATCAAATACCGGTCTTCAAATTTCCAAAATCCGGTTAATGATTGAAACTCTCCGGGCCCCCTGCCTTCACTGCCGAATGAAAAAAGTTTCTCTCCTTCCATGTCTACTTTGGTCACTCTGTCAAAAGAATGATCGGTAAAATACAATGCTCCGGTTTCGGCTTTTATCCGCCCCGACTTCCGACAAAATCAGCAATTTCCGGACTTAGAAATACGTACGAGTCATGAACCTCATATTTTTCAAAGGTGGACGCTCCCTGTTTTTCCTGTTTCGAACAGGCAGCGATCACCATCACAAAAAGCAGTATTATTTTTACAAGTTGCATATCATCAACCGTGCGCTCTTTCCAGTGGCCCAAATTACGATATCCAAGGGTATCCCTGAAAATGACGGTTACTTTTCTCTGGGTCTTGATCACTTTTGAAACGAAGTTATTCATGGGCTTTTACCATTTGATGACGGAGAATCCGGCCATTCTCCGAAACCAGGTCGGTATCTCTGCTTTCCCGGACGGTCCCGGTCTACTCGTCAAGACTCAAAACTATTTCCACTCCTTCAATATAGAGGGGATCTCTGCTCTTTTACAGGCCGGAGAATGAACTTCACGTTTTTGATACCGACTTCACTTTCATGTAGAGCTTCATCCGGCTCACATCACAAATGTTTCGTAATTACTTTTATGGATGATATTTTTTTTATGTTCCGGGTAAGTTCTCAGGAAGACTTTCGGAAATTTACTCTTTGCTTTTTCACTCCATTTAAATTCAAACGCATGTAATACCCCGTCGCGCTCTTCAATGTAATCAATCTCCTGGCGGTCGTGTGTTCTCCAAAAAAAGCGATTCGTGAACCATTCGTTTTTTTGCAGATATTTAAGCCTTTCACCCATCAGGAAATTTTCCCATAAAGCTCCGGTGTCTGATCTCAGCCCGAGAGGGGCATAATTCCGGATGACCGCATTCCTGATCCCGTTGTCGTAAAAATAAATCTTGCGCGATTTTGACAACTCTTTCCGCAAATTCCGATTGAATGATCCCAGTCGGAATATCACAAAAGTACGCTCGAGCAGTTTGATGTAGCGTTCAACCGTTTCCTTGTCAATGCCGGTCATGCGTGAGAGCTCAAGGTATGAAACTTGATTCCCGAGTTGAAATGCCAGTGCCTGAATCAGTTTTTCAAGTTTTTCAGGCTTCTGCACGTTTTCCCAGGTTAGGATATCCTTGTACAGATAGCTGTCGGCAAGTTGATGAAGTGTTTCCTTTTCCAGCCCCGGGCTGGTGACGACCTCAGGATAATATCCGTAAATTAAACGATGTTCGAGCTGCCTTCTTTCTTCTATAATACCGTGGTGCTGAACCATCTCTTCATACGAAAGAGGATACAGAAAATGCTCCCATTTTCTACCGGTAAGTGGTTCATTGATCCGGTTTGCCAGTTCAAATGAGGAAGATCCGGTCGCAATGACTTTTACGTCGGGGATATTGTCATATATCAATTTGATAGTAAGACCTATGTTTTCTATGCGCTGAGCTTCATCAATGATGACCACTTTGTACCTGCCTATATATGACTTCAATTGGGTGGATGTCGGGCTCGTCAGTATCTCCCTGATATCCGGTTCATCTCCGTTCGACCAAAGCACATCCAGCTCATTGCGGCGAACAAGCTCTTTTAACAGAGTGGTCTTACCCGCCTGTCTTGGCCCGGACAGGATGATCACCTTTTTATCAGCCAGCTTTTTTTCAAGATTATGCAGTGTAATTCGTGTAACCATGGCATAAATATAATAAATCTCGGAATAAACCGAAAATTTTAGCTAAATATTTCGATTATAAACGAGAATATATTAAATAATCGGATTGGACTCCTGTTCATCCCGGTTTTATGGTACTTAACTGCCGTACAACCATCCGGTTAATTTCCGACCAACATAATTTTTTTGCATATGACTTTCATGACAAAACTCCTGATTAGTTTATCCGGGAATTATACCCGGGGATAGACAGCAGTAGTTTTACAGGTTACCTTACTTTTTCACGGGAAATTTCGGGGAGTTCCACGCCCCCCAAGAGGTGCTGTTTGAGTCGGCGCACTGTCTGCTTGCATTCTATGGATCTTGCATGGCCGGGAGCGAGACCCTCAGTAAATAACAGTACATGACAAACAGGCCAATGGTGATGGATTTCCCCAGCAATACAAAACCGGCTAATTGAGAGTCGGTGGACATATAATAGAACAACAAACCCGGGACTACCACGAATACAAAGAAGAAGAACAGCCAGCCATAGCGTCGCCCCCGGTACAATGCTGTTATAAGAATGGGAATAAAAACGACCGCTAAAGCCAGAAAAATCAGGAAAGCGAGCCCAGGCCTGAAATACAGGAGAACAGCAAAACCGAGTACAGCCGGTCCGCCGAAGTCCCACTCAAGCCAGCTTCGTAATAGATCAAGATCAATTTTTCTCATGTTGTTATCTGCAATGGAATCGTATACAGAAAGAGTTAGTCATATAAACATAATACCATTTCGAAATCATCCACCTCCGGAACTACAAGCTCAACCCGGCCATCATTCCCCTGATTGAAATCAATAACTTCCCCGGCTCGCATCAGCATAATTTCCTTCACCGGTTTTTGGGGCTTTAATCGAATCTTTGTATTGCTGACAGGAATCCGTTTGCCAAAGGAAGCACCTATTTGACCGGCATGGTTGATCATCCCTATCCATTCAAATGCGCCGTTTCGATTAATCTGGTGCGACATCTCGATGAGCTGAGATGCATCCGTTTCCAAATTACTGTCAACTCCCAATAAATTATTCATCAGAGCCCAAAACAACGCTTTGTGAGCATGGTGTCCCTTGAAATAATACTGAGCCCCTAACTGCCAGGGAATGTAAACAACTTTTCCGTCACCATATTGATTGCTGATCATCCCCGGCCAGTCGGTAATTTCATCTTCGGTGTAGTAATTCTTTTCGGGTGGACCATACATGGCAACCGGCATCAGATTAAAAAACTCCTGAACATTTCCGCCGGTTTTAAGTTTCAGGAAATCCGTGTACATCATCATGAGATCAAAATCTTCAAGCGCGGGACTTCCGAGAGCCCCTTTCTCTTCTTCTGATATTTTCAAATACGTGGAGTGGGTTTGCGGGTAAAATTCATAGTCAGGCAGTACACCCGCTGATTTGAATCGGATCGGACTGGTTCCGGCACGGATATCACCTTCTATGGAACTGAAACCGGTTATCAGCAGCTTCCCGCCATTGCTCACATATCTGTCAAGTTGCGAGACCGCTTCATCGCTCAACTCCCGGACATCGCCCACAATAATCACTTCATACTCTTCAAGTCTGCGCGGCGCCCGGTCACTTCCGATTGCCGGAGGCATCAACACATCATACATGATATGTTCTTCGGACAGTAATTTGATGAATCCCCGTGTTTCGTCCGTCGAACTCCAAAGGTTCGTATTCCGGATAAGAGCTACTTTACTTACAGACGCAAGGTTTGTAAACAGCTTTTCGTTGGCTTTATGAAAGCCGTATATCTCTCTGAGAGCAGGGAAAAAGACACGATCCTGAAAGTCCATCAAGGTGCCGACCACCACGAAATTAAGCGACGCTCCATGGAGCATATTCTGCAGCTGCCATATCCTGGCCAGGTTCGGTGAGGTAGCGATATGGCGATACTGAAGTGCCATGAAATTAATAAGGAGATTTTTGGGCACAAGGTCCGTATACGAGTTGAGAACCCGCTTCACACTGTCTGTAGCATCATAATTCCAGTCATAACCCGTGGACAAAGAAGACGCCGATTCGGTAGTAATCATATCCACATCCTGATCGGTATATGTGCTGATGACTATTTGGGGAGCTAACTCACGAATATAGCTGTGTATCCTGTTAAACAGCTCAAGCGAAGTAGAACGGGTAAATGCGCTGTGCTCTCTTTCCAGGCCCCGCATATCATCGGATGATGGAAGGTCATATCCGGTTTTTTCATAAAACAGTCTTTTGCAATTTTCACATTGACAAATGCCATGGTTTACGCCGCTGTAATCCCAGGTCTGATAACCGATCATATTGAAGAAAATCGCGTCCAGCGGATAGGTGGTGAGTGCCTCCTCCAGAATCCTGAAAACATATTCCTGCTGATAACCACCGCTGGGACAGGTATGAACCTGGCCGTTATAATTGATAATATTTCCTTCTGTCCCGATGTACAGCCATTCCGGCCTTTTTTCTGCCGGCGTTTCGTTCAATCTGCTGAAATCGAACCGCCCCATCACCCTTATATCGTTTTTGTGGAGGCTGGATATCAAGTCCCCAACCAGGTCACCCTCCATAAAAGGGTTCCTGAAATGATACTCCAGTTCTGTTGGATAGTTGGCAACAATGCCTCCCACATTTAACAATACCAGATTTGCGGATGCATCAACCATAGACCTGACATAAGCATCCACATCCAGGTTTGCATCAATTTCACGAAGGTTTGTCTGTATCAACCTGACCGGCGCACGATTCCACCATGAGGAATCATACCTGCCGGGATCTATTTCCGACAAACGGGACCGGTCTATCCGGTGGGAAGACGATGAAGGGCGTGTAATGTAGCCGGCACCACCCAGGACGGCGGTGGTTGTAGTCTGGAGGAAATCTCTTCTTTTCATGTGTTTGTTTTTTTAAATTCTATGGACATATGAACCGAAGGTCACGAAGTGAAATGTCCATGTCGAAAATAATCATGCTCCTGTGTGTCGGATTGCCGACATGGCCATTTCATATGT
>SLOL01000150.1 GCA_007132495.1 Balneolales bacterium | reverse complement strand
TGAACATTCTGGGTGGCGCGTTTCCGGCGGTCAAAGGGGATGATGACGCGGTCATTGGGTTCCAGGTTAAAACCGGATATGGAGGCGGAGTCATCGAGAACGGTCTCCTGAAGCCCCTCTTCGGTAACCCGGGTAATACGGACTGACGCGTCGGCGGCGTCGTGGGTGGTGCCACCCGCCATACGGATAAGCCGCTCGATCGAGTCATCCGGCCGGTATTCGAGTTCAAGCGGGCGGTTAACGGCCCCGGAGACGGAAACCCGCGGATTGTAGTCATAAAACCGGTTGATGGAGACGATATCACCCTCCTGTATGACCGGATTGGCATCTTCATCACCTGTTCGCAGATACCGGATGAGGTCACCGTTCAGCCGGGTGCCATCCCGGCGGTCTATGGTGATATTGCGTAGCGCAAATTCATGGCTTTCGATAAACTCGGCCGGATATTTATTGGCGAGCATGAGCTGCGGGGTCATTGCGCCGGCGCCGGTAGTGGCAGGCGGAAAAAAAGCGTGGAAAATGGCCTGATCCAGCCGCGTTTGGGCAAATATAAGCTGGGGACCGGTGTGCGGGATACTGCCTACCACATCAATTTTGATGGTCCGCGGTTGTTCAAGATAGACACTTGCTTCAGTGTCGGGCAGTTTTTCTCCGATCCGCCGGTTGATATGTTCCCCGGCTTCATCAAGCAACATGCCGCTGACCTCAATGACTCCGATTTCCGGGATGATGATCGTTCCCTGACTGTTTACACGGATACCGCGCAGCGATCCGGATATGTTGCCGTGCAATGAGATGCCAAGCAGATCACCGGTACCCAGTTTATAGGTTTCGATATCCAGAAATCCTTCATAGAATTTTTCCATGGCAAGGCGAAGCCCAAGTTCATCGACAAAAAGATTTTGTTCGATACTCTGACCCAGTTGCAGACCTATTGGCAAACGTTGCCTTTCCTGCGTTTCCTGTGCCTGAAGAGAGACGGCTGTTCCGGCCAACAGCAATAGGGTTACCGGTATGATAACTTTGAGCACTCGGATTAACATGAGCATAAGTGGATTGTAAATGAAACTGGATGTACGGGAAGCGAGAGTTCGGGAGTGCGAATGGTTAATGAGCGTTAATGCCCCTTTTTATAGCGGGATAATACGATCCCGCCAATGGTTAATAAACAGCCAAGATACTGTAAAAAGTGTAGTTTTTCACCCAGAAAAATGAGTCCGAAGAGGACACCGAGCACCGGTACCAGATTTTGATAGGTGCCGGTGCGCAGGGTTCCGACATTTTTAATTCCGAAATTCCATATAAGATAGGCCAGACCGATGGCGAATATGCCGCTGTAGGCCGCCCCGCCATAGGAGACCAGAGAGATGGACTGGTAATCCAGTCGAATGAGCGAGGGGATGGCAACCAGTATGATCATGGTGCCGCCAACGGACATGACCATCGTGGCCAGGGTGAGTGGTGAATATTTCTCCAGCAGGTTGCGTGAAAGGAGTGAGTAGATGGCAAACACCATGGCGGCCGACACAATGATCAGGTCACCGGCCATGGATTCGGAACCCCAATGGATCCCCTCTTCGCCTCCGCCCATGATCAGGGCGACCCCGATGAAGGCGGCCGTTACGCCGATGACCTGGGGCCGGTACATCTTCTCTTCCGTGAAAAAGTGCGAGAACACGGCGATCCATACCGGAATCAATCCGAGCATTACCGCCGCATTGGAAGCGAAGGTCCGATCAATTCCTGCGATGAAGAGCATCTGATAGAGCAGATTCCCGAGCAGGCCCAGCAGCAACACCTTGCCGAAATCCCGCCGCTCGATGCGGATTTTCAGTTTTTTCAGATGGACGACACTCCACATAAGTACAATAGCCAGGAAAAACCGGAAAGCATTGAAGGAGAGCGGGTCAATTTCGGCCAGACTGTATTTGACCACCGAAAAGTTGAGTGCCCAAACCACAACGATAAAGAGCAGGAAGAATTCAGCTTTGGTTCTGCCGGGTGTATTGGTGCCCATTTAAGTATTTGGTTGTTCCTGATTGTCGGGGTTATCGGATTGAGCGTATGATATCGAAATTTTGTATTTTATTCGCTCCGGAAAATCCCGTAAAGATCCGGAATTACCAATAAACGGCGGTAGCGTTTCTGTGCCGTCGGTCTATTCCTGCTATTGAAAAAAAATGATATTGTGATACAACGCATTCAGACACTTTTCCTCTTCCTGGTACTGCCGGTGAACATCGGGTTCGTATTTACCCCCATGTTTTCTCATGCGATGCAGGATCCCAGCGGCTGGCTGAGTAACGGTTTGATAGCCGCTCTGCTTTTTTCCATGGTACTGTCGCTTTACACCATTTTTCTGTTTCGTAACCGCCCCAACCAGATGCGGTGGGTCAAGCGCAGCATGCTTTTTCAAGTCATCGCCATCGGCATGGTCATCGGAATCTTTTTTACCGTAGGACGCCTTGGCCCCGGTCTGTTGAACGAAGCCTTGTCGGTGGCATTGCCGGCAGCCGGACTGATACTGCAGTACCTTGCACTCCATTTTATTGACAAGGATGAAAAGCTGGTACAGTCCATGGACCGGATACGATAGAGGGTTCTATGAGTTCGTCGATCGGAGATCCGGGTGACCGGTTGGTCAAGGTTCCCACGCGGGTCATAATGATGCTGGTAGCGGGCATGGCCATGTTTGCATTTGCCCCGATCCTGGTCCGGTCCGCCGGTGACACCGATCCGTTTGCCTTTGCCGCTATCCGAACCCTTTCGGCGGCCCTGATCCTGCTTCCATTCTGGTATTTCCGCACCTCCCGTGCGGAAAGCCGTTATGATATCCGGGATAATGCAATAGCCGCCGTCACCGGCCTGTTTCTGGGGTTTCATTTTATATTCTGGATACTGGCACTGCAGAACACTACGGTTGCCTCGGCCTCCATACTGGTCACCATCCACCCCATAATCCTGATTCTGATCGAAGCGGGACTGTTTAAAAAGGTATTTCCTCCGCTGGTCTGGGCGGGGGTTTTTGTCGCCTTTACCGGCTCGCTGCTGCTCGGCTATTCCGATTCACAGGCCGAAACCATCTTTGAACAGGCACTACTGGGCGATTTCTATGCTCTGATAGCGGCGCTGCTATTTGCACTGTATTTCCTTATAAGTCAGCGGCTCAGACAAAAATCGGACTGGATCAACTATGTGACGAGAGTATACGGGGCTACCGGGCTTACCTGCCTGGCCGCCGCCCTCATTGCCGGAAGTGATTTCCGGGTGGAACCGGTGGTCTGGCTGGCCGGACTCGGCCTTGCTATCGGACCCCAGATCATGGGACATGGTTCCATGAACTATGCCGTCAAGTTTGTTGCACCCACAATGCTTTCCACACTTATTCTGACTGAACCGGTGTTTGCAACAATCCTGGCCTGGTTTATTTTTGCCGAAATGCCGCCGTTACTTACATTTCCGGCCATGGCTGTCATAATGGCAGGAATCATGATGGCCTGGATGGCTAAAAGAAAAGTGTAGTTGGATGTTAATGCATTGCGGGACAATGAAATAAGTGCTAATAATTATGTATGAAGTATTTGATTTCAAGAGGATGCTGCAGATGACTTTTCGATGATTAAATTAAACGGTCTTAATCCGGAAAAGCGCTATCAGTTAAAAAGATTTAACGATTAAGCATAACAAAAACATGTATTTTACGTATAACATGCATGTACAAAGCCAGGGTTTAACGGGTTAACAGTTGTTGTTCGTCAGAAGAGGAAACTAAGAACTTCGTTTTGTTGTTCTGTCACACAAATGTAATGTGAATCAAATCAGATTTCAGACGGTTATTATACGATGACCCTGAACCGGGGCAGTGACCGTATCTGAAGCGTATGTATACTATAGAACAAAATATCACAACAGGGAAGAAGTGGGCAGGTATCACAGTACTCTTTCTGCTGGCCGCCGGTGTAACTTCCTGTGTACAAACCGAAGAATCGGAATATGTGCTTAAAACGTATCCGGATCCGGTAGAACTGGATTTCGATGAGATCAGCGAACGTGGTACGATCCGGATGATCACGCGCTACAGCTCCAGCTCTTATTTTCTCCATCGGGGAATGGATCGCGGATTCGACTATGAAATGGTTTCCGAATTCGCCGGTGAACACGGTCTGAAGGTCGATGTAGTTCTGATCGATTCTGAGGATGACCCCATCGAGATGTTGAATCGCGGAGAAGGAGACCTGATTGCCGGTAACTATGCCATAACTCCTGACCGTACTCCGCATGTCGCTTTTTCCCGGCCCTACAATTTTGTGAATCAGGTGCTGGTGCACTCCGATTCCCGTCCATCGGTGGAGGAGGTTTCGCAATTGGAGCATATGACCATTACGGTGCGGCAGAACAGCTCCTATTTTACCACCCTTAACACCCTCAAAGAGGAGGGATACGATATTACGATTGATATCGTCGATGAAAACTGGAATACAGAGGCGTTACTGCTTGAAGTTGCCGAAGAACGTATTGAGGCGACACTTGCGGATGATAACATCTATGAGGCTTCGGCCAATTATATGGATGGTATCACTTCGGGACTGGTTCTCTCTGAGAGCGATACCATAGCATGGGCAACCCGGGAAAATGCCACGGAACTCAAAGCGAAAATGGATGAGTTCATGGCACGGCATTTCCGTATCCGGGAATCGGACGGACGTGTGCTGCGTTCTGCCTTTCTGAATATTCTGAACCGGCGCTATTTTGAGGATGACAGTCAGATGGACCGGTATCGCGACCAATCCTATGATATGGCGCACTCCGGTTATATTTCACCATACGACGATATGGTCCGGGACATTGCCGGGGATGCCGGTGTCGACTGGAAACTTGTACTGGCTGTGATGGCCCAGGAGTCCGAGTTTAATCCCAATGCACGAAGCTGGGCCGGTGCGGTCGGCTTGATGCAGATTATTCCCCGATTTTCACGTGTTGAAAATGAAGCACTCCTGTATGATCCGGAAATCAATATCCGGGAGGGGGTGCGTTATCTGGAGAAGCATCTCAACCGTTATTCCCATCTGGACTCCCTGAACCGTTATTCCATGGCTCTTGGAACCTACAATGTCGGAATGGGACATATTGCAGATGCCCGTCATCTGGCCGCCCAACTGGGTAATGATCCGGATGAATGGGAATATGTCGCCGATGCCTTGCTCAAGCTGATGAACCGCGAATACTACCAACACGCCCGGTACGGTTTCAAGCGGGGAATTGAAACAGTGAACTATGTTGAGGATATCATGGATCGCTATCGCCGCTATCATGTGATTTCGGATCTGGCCTCCAATTTTGAAACCAGGGATGTCCGTCCCATGGCAGCAACAACCTCGTCGGATTAATCAGCTTTCCGTAGTATCACGTTACTTTGCATACAATAAGTGTGAAATCATCCGCAAAGGGCTCTCCGGAAAAAGACCGGACTTCTGAAATCACAGCTTCAAGAATGGCATGGGGG
>SLOL01000099.1 GCA_007132495.1 Balneolales bacterium | reverse complement strand
TTCCATTTGGAATAGATAAAACATTTTCCACACCGGTACGCCGAAATCCGGAAATACGTAAAAAACTGCTTGATGAACTCGGACTGCCGGAAGACGCCACTCTTCTCATGGGCATCAGCCGGCACCATCCCGAAAAGCGTCTGGGTACGGTATTTGAAGGATTCCGCCTCGCTTCAGCCAGAAAAAAAATGGGACTGGTCATCTTTGGTGACGGCCCGTTCCGCTGGATGATCAAGCGCCAGGCAAGGGGAATCAAACACCTGAAGCTGATGGGATTTACCTCCAATCGCGAGGAGCTGGCGAATATGTTGTCCAGTGCCGACTATTTTGTCCATGGTTCGGCTGCAGAAACGTATGGACTTGTAGTCGCCGAGGCCATTTGCAGCGGACTTCCTGTTATCGTGCCGGATCAGGGAGGAGCCGGTGATCTGGCCAAAGAAGCTTATTCGGAGACGTATGAAGCGGGTAATGCCGAAGCATTATCGAGAGCCATTCTGCGCATGCTGGAGCGCGACCGGGATCAGATGGTTGCGGCATGTGCCGCTGCATCCGAAATGGAGATCGGCACCATGGATGACCACTTCGATCTGCTGTTTAAGGTATATGAGGATATGGTTAACGGAAAGAAATGATAAACAATTGTAAAGTGTGAACGTCAATTCCGGCAGATCGCCAGTTGTCAGAATCTTCCAAAACGGAATCCGAGAATACCACTGAATCCTGACAGATCGCTGCCGGAGGTACCATCCAGAATTACATTGCCGGCGTGCCGGTAAAAAACTCCGCCGCTGATACGGAACCAGCTGGTAACATTAAGGAATACATTGGCTCCCGGCTGAAGTACAAAATAGTTGTCCCGGGTATTCTCCAGGTCCAGATCACGGTCATCATACCGGACATCACCGGACCCTATTAAGAGCTGTGCTCCCAAATGAAGGATCCGATAGGAACGGTTGACATATTCCAGCTCAAAACCGCCCCAGGTGGCCCGCAATTCCGGTTCAGGCAGATCATCATGGGGCCAGATAACCGGGTCAAAGTCCCGGTGGGAACGATAGCCCGCAAGTCCGATGTGAAGAGCATGCTGTTCCGAGATATTCAGGATCCATGCTCCCCGGGTGCCACGCAGAAATGTGGTTTGACCGTTAACGGTGGTTACTCCATAAATGAGAGATCCAAAACCTCCATGACGGATATTATTGCCGAAAAGCGTTTGGACGTCCTGGGAGTATGCAGGTGGGGTGTATGACAAACACGCAATCGCTATCGCAAGCAAAGCTATAACCGGGCCAAGTTTCAATGAGGATTCAGAATTCATGATGTGAGGATCTTATATAAGGCATATTTGATGTAATAATATGTGATCATACGTAAAATGGGACAGGGTGGTTTCAAAATACGTGATTGTTGGTAAACAATTTACAGGTTCAAAATTTTATTTGTTTTAAATGTTCAGTATATTTTGAACAAAATAAAATTCTTTGCATATTACTGCCGGCTTCCGGACCGGAAGCAGAAAACGATATCAGAATAACACATTATTAGTTGATCAGTTCATATGAAGAGTGAATCCAAATCCGGTGTTGCAGGCAATGTTTCCGATAAGTATCCGGCATTATCCGAGGAAAAATTGCAGTACATCGAAGAATCGGGACTCATGTTTGAGACACTGGGAATGACCCGAATGTCAGGCAGGGTATTCGGATATCTGATTACGTGCGATCTGGATGCCGTATCATTTGATCAGATCCGCGAGGCGGTACGTGCCAGCAAGGGGAGCATCAGCGGAACGCTGAAGCAGTTGATGCAGATAAATTTTGTTGAGGCGACAAGTTATCCGGGCGACCGGAAAACCTACTATCGTCCGACCAAGGTATCAATAGGTACACTGCTGAATTCGAGAAACTATCAGACCAGGATATTTTCCGAATCGCTTCAAAAGGCACTGACATTGAAAACGAGAGAGGACGATGTTTCGGAATGGCTCCTGGAAGTCTCCTGCTTTTACGAATGGGTGGGAAAACGGCTCAGGGAACTTGTTGATGAGTGGGAAACCATCAAAGACGATTATTTGAAGAAGAAAATAACAGAACATGGTGATGAATGATCCACCAGAATACATATTACACTCACAGCAGAAGTAATGATGATTCCACATCATGCAGGTGGAGTCCACATATTAGCAACCGTTAATATTAACCCGGGAAACATGACCCTCACAAAAAGCTTACCCGTTGCCATCACCACCCTATTGGTGATGTTGCTGTGCGTACCGGCAAGCGGTCAGGATGCCGCCGAAATCATCCGGAACATGGAGGATGTGATGCAGGGGGAGTCGAACTACGCGGAAATGACCATGAAAATCGAACGCCCCCGATATGAACGTGAAGTATCCATGCGCTCCTGGGCCCTGGAGGAAGATTTTTCCCTGATCCTGGTCACCGCTCCCAGTCGGGATGAGGGTACCGCCTTTCTCAAGCGGCACAGCGAAATCTGGAATTATGTGCCATCCATCGATCGCACCATCAAGATGCCGCCGTCAATGATGTCGGAATCGTGGATGGGATCCGATTTTACCAACGACGACCTGGTCCGTGAAAGTTCGACGATCGAGGATTATGAGCATCAGGTGTTACGGACCGAAGAGTACGAAGGGTTCGATTGCTATGTCATCGAACTTATCCCGAAGCCCGATACCCCCATTGTTTGGGGCAAGGTCATAATGTGGGTGAGTACGGACGGCTATATGCAGCTGCGCGTTGAGAATTACGACCAGCGGGGTGAGCTTGCCAATACCATGAATCTTGATCAGATCCGGGAGCTGGATGATCGCACCCTGCCCACCCGGATGACTCTGACGCCTGCCGACCGGCCGGATCAGCGAACCATTCTGACTTTTCAGGAGATGGAGTTTGACATCGATATCGATGAATCTTTTTTCACCCTGCAAAATATGCGCCGCGTGCGGTAGGGAGACGGTCATGTCCATGTATCTGAAGCTTGCTTGGCGAAACATCTGGCGTAACAAACGGCGTACCCTGATCACCGTATCATCGATCATGTTTGCCGTGGTGTTCGCACTGTTTGTTGAATCACTTGAACGGGGTGCGGGTGACTTGTTCATTGATAATATGACACGCTTCCATACCGGCTTCATACAAGTTCAGGATTTCAGGTATGAAGATGAGCCCTCGCTTGACAATGCCTTTTTCTACGATGAGGATTCATTCAGTGAAAGGATAACCGCCAATGACAGCCACATTGATTTTACCGTACCGCGGATAGAAACATTCATGCTGGCAGCAGGTGCGGAGCAGACCCGGGGAGCCATGGTGATGGGAACCGATGTAAGCGGTGAGAACCGGCTTAACAATTTGGAAGACAGGCTTACCGAAGGGCGCTTTTTTGAGCCCGGTGACGGTACCGCCGTGCTGGGTGAAGGTCTGGCAGGCAGGCTGGATCTTGCCGTTGGCGACTCACTGATATTACTTGGGCAAGGGCGGTTCGGAATGACGGCCGCCGGGATGTATGAGGTGGCCGGTTTGGTGAAACATCCGATGCGGGAAATGAACAATCAACTCGTATATATCTCCCTGCACGATGCCCAGTGGCTGTTGTCGGCGGACGATCACATCACCTCGCTGCTGGTCACACCCGAGCACGTTCGTTACGCCGATTCGGTAGCCGAAATGTTGCGTTCCAGGCTGGAGAGTGACGAACTGCGGGTACTTACCTGGGAAGAGATGATGCCGGAACTCATCGAGGCCATCGAATTTGACCGGGCTCAGACCCGAGTGATGATGTTAATCCTTTATGTGGTCATTGGGTTCGGCATTTTCGGCACCATACTCACCATGACCCTGGAGCGCCTCCGGGAGTTCGGGATACTGCTTTCCGTCGGAATGCGCCGTTTGAAGCTGGCTCTGGTCGTTTTCATCGAAACGGTATTTATCAGTGTGCTGGGCGTATTGTCGGGTTTTATTCCTGGATTCTTCGTTGTTCTCTATTTCCACTACAACCCGATTATGCTTGGAGGTGATATGGAAGAGCTCGTACAGGAATGGGGCTTTGAACCTATCATGCCGACAGCACTGGCTCCAGATATCTTTCTGTGGCAGGGCCTGATCATATTTATCATGACCACGGTGATCTGTTTCTATCCGACGATCAAAATCTTCTCCCTCAATATTCTGAATTCAGCGAGAAATTAATATGACCATATTACTTTCCATTTCATGGCGAAATATCTGGCGGCATCCGGCCAGAAGCGGGGTGTTGCTGGGTGCGATTATTGCCGGTCTCTGGGCGGGCATTATGGTCTCTTCGCTCACCAATGGCTGGATCCAGCAGCGATTTGACAACCTGATCCAGGAAGAGCTTGCCCATGTGCAAATCCACCATCCGGAATTCCTTACCGAAAGAGAACCCTGGATGCATATTGATGATACCGATGAAATTTCCGCCTTCCTGGAAAATGATGATCGGGTCAGCAGTTTCACTGTGAGGACACTTTCGGACGCCATGATTCAGTCTGCCCTGACATCTTCAGGTGTCCAGATACGCGGGGTGGATCCCGACAGAGAACGGCAGACGACCACGTTCCATGAAAACCTTATTGAAGGGGAATATCTGGATGCTGAAGTGCGCAACCCCGTTTTGCTGGGTGAACGACTCGTTGAAAAGCTGAACGTGGATATCGGCAACCGTGTGGTCCTTTCATTCCAGGATCTTGAAAATGATATCATCTCCGGAGCTTTCAATATCACCGGAATATTCAAAACGGCCAACGCCCCTTACGATGAGCGGCATGTATTTGTGAGGGCCGAGGATCTGTATACACTGATATCTGACCGTCCCATTCATCATGAAATCGCCATCATGCTTCATGACCAGACGGAGAGCGATGATCTGGCAGCAGATTTGAATCAGCAAATCAGCGGTATAACAGCTGAAACATGGTATGATTTGTCACCCGAACTCAAGTATATCACCGATATGGGAGGTTCCATGACCTTTTACATCATGGTTGTGATCATGCTTGCTCTGGCCTTCGGAATCCTGAATACCATGCTGATGGCGATCTTCGAACGGATGCGTGAACTGGGTATGCTGATGGCGATCGGCATGAGCAAGCTCCGGGTATTCGTAATGATCATGCTGGAATCGGTGATTCTTACACTTACAGGCGCCTCGACCGGATTGGTTATCGCCCATTTAAGTGTAAACTATCTGGGGCGTATTGGCCTCGACATGTCCGGTGTAGGCGGCGAATCCATGGCAGAATTCGGGTATGACGCCGTGGTCTATCCGATTGCGGGGACCAATGATTACGTCACAACCATAATACTGGTGGTATTCACAGCCATTATCGCTGCGGTGTACCCCGCTATCAAGGCATTGCGATTGAATCCGGCAGATGTCGTACGGGATTGAGTTCTGTGCCTGAAAAGTTGAAGTTTGAATGATTTAAAGGGTAAAACGCCCTTCAATAGTAACTGCAGGGTATATTAATCATTATCTACTGTTTTTGAACCATTATTATAACAGGGTACCGTCATGCCGGTCATAACAACCAGAAATCTTTCAAAAGTCTACAATCCGGATACGGTTCCGGTTCACGCCCTTCGGAATGTCACGCTGACAATTGAGGAAGGGGAATTTACCTCGGTACGAGGACCGTCGGGATCGGGTAAAACCACACTTCTCAATATTATCGGCGGACTCGACAAACCCACAAACGGCATGGTGGTCATCAACGGAACTACCATTACCGGAATGAAAGACAGCAAACTTATCGATTTTCGTCTGAATAATATCGGTTTCGTCTTTCAATCCTATAACCTGATACCGGTATTTACCGCTTATGAAAATGTCTCTTTTATTATGCTGCTTCAAAAACGCAGTAAAAATGAAATGAAAGCGCGGACCGAAGAGCTGCTGGAGGCTGTCGGACTGGGTTCAAAGCTGCATTCAAGACCCAGGGAACTGTCAGGTGGTGAGCAGCAGCGGGTTGCGGTGGCGCGTGCCCTTGCTTCTCGTCCAAAGTTTATTCTGGCGGATGAGCCGACGGCCAATCTCGACACAGCATCGGCGATGAACTTGCTGGATATGATGGAAAGGATGAACCGGGAAGAAAACGTGACCTTTGTCTTTTCTACACATGACCAGCGTGTGATTGAACGAGCCCGGCGGGTCATCACCATGGTCGACGGGGCAATTGACAGTGATGTTCAACAAAACGGGGACAGGAAATATGCAGAGGAGTGAAGGGGTATCGTATGGTGTGTTGCATACTTTGCTGACGTTGATCATTTTTATAGCCGCCCTCCCATCCGTTACATCCGCACAAATAAGGGAGGACCTGAGTATAGGCGGCGCAGGATTCAAGGGTGAGACGATGTTGTTCGCAGATCTGAAATCAAACAATGAACGGAACTTCAATCTGATCGCTTCGGTGGAATTTCTAATACCTTACCAATTGTGGCATTGGAATACAAATTCCGGTCATTTTGCAGATCGGAAGTCCGGCCCTGTTCGCCGCCAGGTGGAAGCACCTGTCGGACGCGATGACGAATTAATCTATTTTTTAAAAAAGTTATTTCACGCTATTTTCGCTACGTGATAAATCCATTTCAAAAAAAAACATCAAATAGTGACCAGGTAATTCCTTCATCTGAAGGGGGGCTGGGGACATTTGGCGGGGTTTTTACACCTTCCATCCTTACCATTCTCGGCGTTATCATGTATCTGCGCTTCGGATGGGTTGTCGGGAATGTCGGGCTGGCAGGCACGTTGGTGATCGTAACCCTTTCGACCGCAATCACCTTTCTGACCGCAATGTCCATTGCCGCTATTGCCACAGATCAGAGAGTGCGCATTGGCGGAGCCTATTACATGATCAGCCGGTCACTGGGGATTGAATCCGGCGGAGCCATCGGGATTCCTCTGTTCCTGGCACAGGCGCTTTCTGTGGCGCTTTATACCGTCGGTTTTGCTGAAAGTGTGGTCGGAGTTTTTCCGGAACTTAATTTCCGGTTCGTGGGTATCACTACGACTGTTGCCGTCGCAGGACTGGCCCTGATTTCTGCCAGGGTTGCCATCAGGGCCCAATATTTCATTATGTTCGGGATTGCGCTCTCACTGATCTCCTTTGTTTTGGGTGGCCCGGTGGAGTCGTCCACGATTGAAATGTCGGGTGCCACCGACCGAAACACCGAAGGGTTCTGGGTCGTTTTTGCCGTCTTTTTTCCTGCGGTTACCGGGATCATGGCCGGAGTCAATATGTCCGGTGATCTGAAAAACCCGACCAGGTCAATACCCAGGGGAACATTTGCGGCGATAGGCGTTGGATATTTGATCTATATGACACTGCCGATTCTGCTTGCCAGCCGGGCGGACGCCGCGACATTGATCGAGGATCCGCTTATTATGCGAAGGATGGCCTGGTGGGGGGATGCTATTTTAATAGGTGTTTGGGGAGCGACGCTTTCCAGTGCCGTAGGAAGTATTCTGGGCGCTCCGAGAGTGCTGCAGGCCCTGGCACGTGACGGAGTGCTTCCCGGTTGGCTTCGGTGGCTCGGGCGTGGTGAAGGAGTGGACGATCTGCCCCGTGTCGGCACTCTGGTAACTCTGGTGGTAGCTCTCGTTGCCGTTTATATGGGAAATCTGAATGTTATTGCCCCGATTCTGACGATGTTTTTTCTGACCACCTACGGTGTACTCAATTTGACGGCGGGTATTGAGCGACTGCTGGACAGTCCGTCGTTTCGGCCCCGGTTCAAAGTTCACTGGAGCATATCACTGCTTGGGGCCGTCGGCTGTATCAGTGTTATGTTTTTGATCCATGCCGTTGCTACGGTTGTTGCGTTGATCTTTGTGGGTATCATCTTTATCTGGCTGCGAAGCCGGCAGCTCCGGTCTGCCTGGGGGGATGTACGTCGCGGCATCTGGATGGCATTGACCCGGGCCGGCATCATGCGGATGAGTGCCGAAGAAGATGCCAAGACCTGGAGGCCGCATCCGCTTGTATTTTCCGGAGTGCCGACAAAGCGTTTTCATCTCGTGGAGTTTGCTTCATCGCTGACCCTCAATCGCGGTATTCTCACCTTGTCAAGCATTTTGAAAAACCCCGAGATAACTTCTGAACGCAAGAAAACGATGGAAAAGCAAATCCGGGAATTTCTGGCAAAAAAGGGGATTCAGTGTCTGGTGCGGGTAACTTCGGCTCCGGATCCCTATGAGGGGATGGAAAGACTGGTGGAATCGTATGGCCTTGGAGAGTTGGTGCCCAATACGATAGTCATGGGGGATACCGAAAACGAAGAATCGATCGATAAGTACAGTGATATCATTGCCACTTTTCACGGACTTAATCGCAATGTGGTAATCGTACACGACAACAAAGAGAAACTATTTGGAAACCGGAAGATTATTGATGTCTGGTGGGGCGGTTTGCAGGGCAATGGAGGATTGCTGATGATTTTGGCTCACCTGCTGAAGAGCAGTCAGGCCTGGTTGGATGCCACCGTTCGCATTAAAATGGTGGTCAAGGATGAGAAGGGAGCTGTCAATGCACAGCAGAACCTGAATCAGATTATTAAAAACATCCGGATTGTAGCCGAGCCTATCGTGCTGTTATCCAAAAACCGGCCTTTCAGAGACATTCTGGCTGAAAGTTCGAAAGATGCCGATCTGATCTTTCTGGGAATGGCCGAACCGGGAAAAAAATTTGCGGACTATTACTACAATCTCCATAAAAATCTGGAAGGACTTCCAACAACAGTCATTGTTCTTGCGGCAAAAAACAACGCCTTCGGTGATGTTCTTCTGCATGGGGATCATGGCAATGATAATTGATCAGCGGTTCATGCCGCTTACACCTGTTTGCCTGTTAACAGAATCGTGATTACACGGTTTCTTATGAATTACAGAAACTGCCGGCCCCGGCGGAAACCGGATGTGCCGGTTCGGAAGATCCGGGTCGAATTTTTCCGGGCCAAACAGATATTTTATCGGTAAAACCGGATTTTTTATTTAAAATGTTAGCGCTTTTCTGAAGTTCTGACAACAAAAAAAGGGTTTTTGTAGGGTTGGTTATATTTTTTTATTTGAATAGCTTCTCATTTTTAAAGATATTACATCGCTGTATTTAATACGGTTAACTAAAAAAGTCGTTTGGACCATTACTTTCGCTTATCGGTTTGATCCGGAACAAGCGGATAAATTTCGTTTGAATAGCCACTTAAAGCGCAGTACTGTAAGGTTGGTGTTAACAAACCTGGAAAAGGTTTTGAGTGAATGCGTGATGTGAAGCGCCGCTCTGATTTCTTGCAGTTTATTTAATAATGTTATGCAAGCAGGTGGTCCCGGGTGGCCATAAATCTTCGTGACATAAACGGCAGTTGCGAAATTTAATTTAATCCGTTTCCGGATTGTTTCAATAACAGCCGGAATTCGTTGAACCAGCACGTTTAAGACCAGGATAGTATGTACAAGGCAGGAAAGTTGTCTCCAGGACAGGGATTGTATAACCCGAAATTTGAACATGATGCCTGTGGTATCGGATTTGTGGTGAATATCAAGGGGAAAGCATCCCACGACATCGTTAAAAAAGCGATTCGGGTACTCCGGAACCTGGATCACCGCGGAGCTACCGGTGCCGAGCCTAACAGCGGTGATGGTGCCGGGATACTGATGCAGATTCCCCATCAATTTTTCAAACATTCCTGCGAGGGACTCGGGTTTCACCTTCCTGATGCCGGTAATTATGGTGTGGGCATGCTGTTTCTCCCGACGCAACGCGAAAAACGGAAATTCTGTGAGCGGATTATTGAAGGTGTTATCCGGGAAGAAGGGCTCAATATTCTGGGCTGGCGCAAGGTTGCCACCGATAACTCCAGTCTTGGAGAAACAGCGATATCGGGTGAACCCCTGGTTCGTCAGATATTCATCGAGCGTGATCCGTCAAAACATACCGAACTGGAGTTTGAACGCAAGCTTTTTGTGATTCGCAGGAGATCGACGCTCGCCGTTCAGCAGTCGGAACTTGACGATAAGGCAAAGGATTCTTATTACGTTAACAGCCTTTCCTCACGCACAGTTGTTTACAAGGGAATGCTGACCCCCAACCAGCTTGAACTGTACTATCCGGACCTGAAAGAACCTGAAATAAAATCAGCTATCGCCCTGGTCCACTCCCGGTTCAGCACCAACACCTTTCCCAGCTGGAAGCTGGCGCATCCGTACCGCTATGTGATCCACAATGGAGAGATCAATACCGTGCAGGGCAATCAGAACTGGATGCACGCCCGGGGCAAGCAGTTCGCTTCCGAACTATTTGGCGATGATATGCAGAAAGTGCTTCCCATTATTCAGGAGGAGGGGAGCGATTCGGCGAAATTTGACAACTGTCTGGAATTCTTGTCGCTCACCGGCCGATCACTGCCGCATGCGATGATGATGATGATTCCGGAGCCTTGGGAGAAACATGAAGGGATGAACGATCTCCAGCGCGCTTTTTATCAGTTTCACAGCTGCATGATGGAACCCTGGGACGGACCCGCTTCGGTTGCGTTTACCGACGGAAAAGTGGTAGGAGCGAACCTTGACCGAAACGGATTGCGGCCTTCGCGCTACTATGTGACACGGGATGATACTGTGATTCTCGCTTCGGAAGTCGGGGTGCTCGACATCGACCCCGAAGATGTATTGGAAAAGGAGCGGCTTCAGCCGGGGCGTATGCTGTTGATCGATACCGAACAGGGACGGATCATCAGTGATGAGGAGATCAAGAACGAAATTGCCGCAGAACACCCTTATCGGGAATGGCTGGAAGAGAACCTGATCCATTTCAACCAGGTTACCGAAGAGCTGGACTATCCGGAACCCGATTACACCCATGACGAGGTGGTGCATCGCCAGAAGGTGTTTGGATACACCTATGAGGATCTTCGTGTGAATGTGGGGCCCATGGCGGAAAACATGTTGCAGCCGGTGGGTTCCATGGGCAATGACGCCCCGATTGCTGTTCTCTCCAGGCAACCGCAGCTGCTTTACAACTATTTCAAACAGCTGTTCGCCCAGGTGACCAATCCGCCGATCGATCCGATCCGCGAGGAGATGATCACCTCAACCGAAACCATTCTGGGTTCCCAGGGCAATATCCTGGATCCCGGTCCGCACAGCTGCCGCCAGATTGAGCTCGAAAACCCTGTTCTTACTTCAGAAGAGCTTGAACAGCTGCGCAATCTGGTGGTATCCGGTTTTAAGAATCAGACACTGCCGATCCTTTTTAAAGCCGGGAGCGGGGGTAATGGTCTTAAAAAGGCGATGGATGATCTTTTTGCAGCCGCCGACAAGGCGATCAAAAGAGGAGTCAATATTCTGGTACTTTCTGATCGCGGATTCGACAAGAATCGCATCCCGATTCCTGCTCTGCTGGCGGTTTCAGGACTGCATCACCATTTGATCCGCACCGGAAAACGAACCGAGGTGGGCATTGTGCTGGAGTCCGGGGAGCCGCGTGAAGTTCATCATTTCTGCACTTTGCTCGGTTATGGAGTGGATGCGGTGAATCCGTATATGGCGTATGAGAGTCTTTACGACCTGATACGGGAAGGGCTGCTTGAGGATATCGACTACGAACAGGCGGTCAAGGGATACAATAAAGCGGTGGTCAAAGGTATCGTGAAAGTAATGGCCAAAATGGGTATCTCTACGATCAAGTCTTACCGGGGAGCCCAGATCTTCGAAGCCCTCGGCATCGACAACGAGGTGATTGACACCTACTTCACCTGGACGGCATCCCGCATCGGTGGAATTGACGTTGATATCATCGCCAAAGAGGCTGAAATACGTCATCAAAAGGCCTATCCGAGAATACGGGTCAACGGTCAGGTGCTTGAAGAAGGCGGTCAGTACAAGTGGCGCAGGAATGGCGAGTATCACATGTACAATCCCGAGACGGTCCACACACTTCAGTTTGCCAGCAAAATTAACGATTACAAGCTGTATAAGGATTACGCGAAACTGCTGGATGATCAAAAGAGTCCACCGCCAACCCTGCGACATCTGCTTGAATTCGACTATTCATCCCAGCCGGTTCCGATTGAAGAGGTCGAGTCGGTGGAGGCGATCTGCAAGCGGTTCAAAACCGGAGCGATGTCATTCGGCTCTATCAGTGAGGAGACGCATGAAGCGCTGGCCATAGCCATGAACCGCATAGGTGCCAAAAGCAACACCGGGGAAGGAGGGGAAGACCCGAGAAGATTTACCCCCGATGCCAACGGCGATTCGCGGCGAAGCGCCATTAAGCAGGTGGCTTCCGGCCGTTTCGGTGTAACGAGTGAGTATCTGACGCAAAGCGAAGAGATTCAGATTAAAATGGCTCAGGGGGCAAAGCCCGGAGAAGGGGGTGAATTGCCCGGCCGGAAGGTGTATCCCTGGATTGCAAAGGTACGTTATTCGACACCGGGGGTGGGTTTGATCTCACCACCGCCACACCACGACATTTACTCGATCGAGGATCTGGCCCAGCTTATCCACGATCTCAAGAATGCCAATCGCAATGCGCGGATCAATGTGAAGCTGGTTTCGCTGGCCGGTGTGGGCACTATTGCAGCCGGTGTGGCCAAGGCCAAAGCGGATGTGATTCTGATCAGCGGACATGATGGCGGAACCGGCGCTTCACCGCAAACCAGCATTAAACACGCCGGTCTGCCCTGGGAGCTTGGTCTTGCCGAGACCCATCAAACACTTGTAAAGAACAATTTGCGCAGCCGGGTTACTCTTGAAACCGATGGACAGATCAAGACAGGCCGGGATATCGTGATAGCCGCGCTGCTGGGAGCCGAGGAGTACGGGTTCGGCACCAGCGCGCTGATCACCCTCGGTTGCGTCATGATGCGTGTCTGCCATCTGGACACCTGTCCCGTCGGTGTGGCGACACAG
Source organism: Balneolales bacterium (assembly GCA_007132495.1). Classification (GTDB taxonomy): domain Bacteria; phylum Bacteroidota; class Rhodothermia; order Balneolales; family Natronogracilivirgulaceae; genus SLOL01. The sequence continues at coordinate 5,894 of SLOL01000099.1, read as the reverse complement.
AACCCCGAATTGCGTCACAAATTTGCCGGAGATCCGCAATATGTGGTCAATTTCATGAAATTTGTGGCACAGGATGTGCGGGAACATATGGCCAGACTCGGTTTTCGTACCATTGATGAGATGATCGGCCGGGTGGACAGGCTCAAGGCACGGAAAATTGACCACTGGAAGGCACATTCCCTTGACCTTTCAGCCATCCTGTACAAGCCGGAGGTGAGCGGAAATATCGGAGTGCGCAAGTTCATGGAACAAAACCACGGACTGCTTAACTCCATGGATCACCAGACACTTATGGATATCTGTGAACCGGCCATAAAGGAAAAGAAACCGGTTAAAGCCAAACTTCCGATCCATAACATCAACCGGGTGGTCGGTACGATTGTCGGCAGCGAGATAACAAAGGCCCATGGCCGTGATGGTCTGCCGGAAGATACCATCAGGCTTGCTTTCCGCGGATCAGCCGGACAAAGTTTCGGGGCGTTCGCCACACAGGGTATGACCCTCGAACTGGAAGGGGATGCCAATGACTATTTCGGTAAAGGGCTTTCGGGCGGGAAACTGATTTTGTATCCCGATGCCAATGCGCGTTTCAAGCCTGAAGAAAATATTATCGTGGGAAACGTATCATTTTACGGAGCGACCAGCGGTGAGGCTTATATCCGGGGTATGGCCGGTGAGCGTTTTTGCGTTCGTAACAGCGGTGTCCGGGCTGTAGTGGAAGCGGTCGGCGATCACGCCTGCGAATATATGACCGGTGGACGGGTGATCATACTGGGGCCGACCGGCAGGAATTTTGCTGCCGGTATGTCGGGTGGTATTGCCTATATCCTGGATCTGGAGAACACTTTTGAAGAACATTGTAACAAAGAGATGGTATTCCTTGAGCGGCTTGAGGATATCGATGAGATCAAAGAGGTCAAGCGTATGATCCGTCGTCATGCCGATTATACCGACAGTAACCGCGCCTGGAAAGTACTGGCCAAATGGGATGAGATGGTTCCGCATTTTGTCAAGGTGCATCCGGTTGACTTCAAACGTATGAATGAGGCCATACATGAAGCAGGACTGAAAGGTCTGAAAGGTGAAAAAGCCATCATGGAAGCTTTTCAAATTAATAAAGGAGACAAAGCCCGGGCGGCGGGTAACTGACCGGTGCATCTAACCACACCCGGCAAGCCGGCGAACGCATTATAATGGAAGGTAATGTGTTTCACAGGTGCATGAAAAGAGATGCAGTTCGCTGGAAAAACCAATACGATAACAGAAAAATTGAATAAAGAGTAGAGATCATGGGGAAACCAACCGGATTTCTGGAGTTTGAAAGAAAGTCGACTCCATACCGTAAACCCGAAGAACGAGTACAAACCTGGGAAGAGTTCAACATCGCCCTTGGCGAAGAGGATTTGCGCACCCAGGGAGCAAGATGCATGGACTGCGGCATACCATTTTGCCAGACCGGCAACGGGGTGGATAAAGGATCCATGGGATGCCCGGTTTACAACCTGATTCCCGAGTGGAATGACCTGGTTTATCGCGGCAAATGGAAGGAAGCCCTGCATCGATTGCACAAAACCAACAACTTCCCCGAGTTTACCGGCCGGGTGTGCCCGGCTCCCTGCGAGGGTTCCTGTGTTCTGGGAATTATTGATCCCCCTGTGGCCATTAAAAGCATTGAAAAAGCCATAATCGATCGCGGATTTGAAGAAGGTTGGGTACTTCCCGAGCCGCCGGAACAGCGATCCGGCAAGAAAGTGGCAATCGTGGGATCAGGTCCCGCCGGCCTTGCCGCTGCCGCCCAACTGAACAAAGCGGGACATAAAATCACGGTCTATGAGCGGGCTGATCGCATAGGTGGACTGCTCACCTACGGCATTCCCAATATGAAACTGGAAAAAGAGGTTGTCCAGCGTCGTGTCAAATTGCTTGCCGCCGAGGGTATTGAATTCGTAACCGGTACTGAAATCGGCAAAGATATTGAAGCCGGAGAATTACAGGAGCAGTACGATGCCGTAATTCTTGCGGGTGGTGCCACGCGACCGCGGGATCTGCCGATTGACGGACGTGAATATCACGGCATCCATTTTGCAATGGATTTTCTGCACGCCGATACCAAAAGTCTGCTCGACTCAAACCATAAAGACGGAAAGTATATATCGGCCGAAGGCAAACATGTAATTGTAATAGGTGGCGGAGACACCGGAACCGACTGTGTAGGAACGGCTTTACGACACAAATGTAAAAGTCTTACCCAGTTTGAGATTATGCCCAAACCTCCGGAGCAGCGGGCTGATGCCAACCCCTGGCCGCAATGGCCGAATATCTACAAACTGGATTACGGCCAGGAGGAAGCCCGTAAGAAGTTCGGTGATGATCCCCGCCAGTATGAGATAATGACCCAAAAATTTGTGGATGACGGCAAGGGTAATGTCAAGGAATTGCACACGGTCCAGATTACCTGGGAAAAAGGTAACAACGGCAAGATGGCTCCCAATGAGGTGCCCGGTACCAAGAAAGTCTGGAAAGCGGATCTCGTTTTATTGGCAATGGGCTTTCTTGGACCTGAAAATCCGGTGCTGGAACAGTTGGGTGTGGAACGGGACGAACGGTCCAATGCCAGGGCCGAGCATGAAGTGTACACTACCAATGTGGAAGGAGTCTTTGCCGCCGGAGATATGCGTCGCGGTCAAAGTCTCATCGTTTGGGCCATTAATGAAGGCCGCGGTGTTGCCAGAGAATGTGATCGATGGTTGATGGGGGATACCGAACTTCCGTGAGACGGCATAACCTGATACATTTTTATAATTGATTGCAGTTAACCCTGAAAGAAGCTAGATTTATTGTCAGGGTGGTAGAAAGTGATATCCATCATGAGAAGTATGAATGGACCATTGAGGTATGGCCAAGTCAATTGAGCAATATGCGTAAATTCAATTATGGGAATCCGGCAAATGACTATCAAATGGTTTCACATCAATCAATATCTCTGGAAGACGAAGTGAGTCATGCAAGTGGTCTGCGGTTTCTCGTTCAGCTTCATCCATTTGACAGCGTTGATGAGCCGGACGGTGCAATGGTTGCCAATCTTATAGTATTACTGATCTGAAAATGGGGAATACACTCTGATGGAAGAAAAAAACTATTCGGAAATGTTGCTTGAGGTGATTCACGAGGGTGTATTGATTCTTGACCAGGATTTGAGAATTCAAATGGCCAGCAAGTTCTATTATCAATCTTTTTATACGACACCCGAAGAAACCATCGGGAAATTCTTATTCGATGTGAGTAATAGGCAATGGGACATTCCTGAGTTAAGAATAGCTTTGAGCAATGTGCTACAGAATGACAACCAGGTCAGAAACTACGAAATTAAGCATAATTTTAAAGAATTCGGCTACCGTGTGATGATTTTCAACATCAGCAGTGTGAGTGCAAAACAACTTATCATAGTAGCAATAGAAGATATAACGGGTTATAAAACCGCGATAGAACAAATTAAGGAGTTAAACAATACACTTGAGGGTAAGATAGAGGAACGTACCAGCAAATTACGAAGTCTGGCCGCAAAGCTCACTATGAGTGAACAGGAAGAACGCAAGCGTATTTCTGATATTCTCCATGAAGATTTGCAACAAATTTTAGTTGCCATACAAATGAAACTGAATCTGATTGAGTGGGATTACGAAAAAGGAAAAACGAAAAATTTTCTCAAGCAAATCAAAGTTCTACGGGAATATACGGACAGTGCGATAGATAAGACTCGTAACCTCTCATCGGACCTCAGTCCCGAAATTACGAAATCAAAAAATATTAAAGATTTGTTAGAATGGCTGGTGGCCTGGTTTGAGCATCGGCACAACCTGAATATTACACTGAACACTGAGAGTGATCTGCAAATTCCTGATAAAGAAATCAGGCTAACACTGGTTCATATAATACGTGAACTTTTATTCAATATCGTCAAGCATGCTGATACTGATCAGGCGGTCATTGATGTATCGAGGAAAGATCTTCATGGCATCAAGCTGGCTGTCATTGACAAAGGGAACGGCTTTGATGTTGAAAAAGCCGTTTCTCATACTGATGTCGCAAAAAAAATTGGACTTTTTAATGTAGAGGAACGCCTAAACTATCTGGGGGGAGACTTTGAGATAGAATCAGCACCTGGAAAAGGAACCCGGGTAACTATCACTCTGATGCGTGCTTTGACTGATTGATATCAGTAACTTGTACGGCATTAACAATCTTGACTGTCATATTCAGACTTTTTCCATGATGAATTTTTAATAAAAAAGCACCGGTTATTAAATTTAACTAATTTTCATCATATAACTGTTCTTCATACCTGAAAATACCTAATATAGTACTCATGGAATTTGTTTAAGCGAGTATCATGCATCAATGTACTCCGATTGTAAATCAAAGAGCCTCAAATGTTTGAGTGGACAGCATTTAACTCCGGCTGTTTTGTGGATTCAGGGTTGAAAACAGTTCATTAAGGGTCATACAGGATTTTATATGTGAGCACTGCCGTCAAGATTTGGATCCAATGTTATTAAAAAAATCATTTTAATAACATTGATTCAGATCAAATATCAGCAAATTGATGGCGCATTATATGTGATGATTTAATTTTGGGTGTTAAGAGAGGCTTTTTATATAAGCTAGGGTTTTTTCAATTGTAATTTAAATGGGGGGGGGTGAAGGACTATGATTAAAATTGTGATTGCTGATGATCATAAATTGATCAGGGCTGGCCTCAAGGAAACTGTCTTTAAAAGTAGCAAAAACATTGATGTAGTTGGTGAGGCTGCCAATGGGGCAGAGCTGATGTCTTTGTTGGAAAAGGTTACGGCAGACCTTCTGGTACTTGATATCACCATGCCCGGTAAAAACGGACTGGATATCATACAAGAAGTCAGAGAACTTTATCCCGAATTGCCGATTCTTGTGCTTAGCATGCACCCTGAGGAGCGGTTTGCCTTAAGATCTTTGAAATCGGGTGCATCCGGCTATTTATGCAAATCGGATTCTTTGGAGGAACTCGTTGATGCGGTGAACAGAATTGTATTGCAGAAACGCAAATACATTAGTCCGGGGGTGGCCGAGCAGCTGGCGATGAAGATGGGTAACACCGATCATGTACTTCTCCATGAAAAACTCTCTGACAGGGAATTTCAGGTTTTCAACAGATTAGTATCCGGAAAAAGAGTGACGGATATTGCCGATGAGTTAAACCTCAGTGTTCAGACCATACATACCTATCGATCCAGGATTAAAGAAAAAATGAATATCACATCGAATGTTGAACTCGTTAGATATGCCATTCAAAATAAATTAATTGATTGATGCCAGCAAGCTTTGGAACTGCAGTATCCCGGTAAAGCCCCGAAATCTGTATGCCACATTCTTTTTAATTTGTAAGTCCGGGAACACTTTTTCTGTTACTGTGTGTTACATTCTACTAGGAATCAGATCCTGTTTTTAATCTTTTTCAGGAATGATTGTACTTGTAACGGAATTGATAAAGCAAATTTTTCGGGGTTAATTAATATGGAAATTGTTGTTGTCGGTGCACATGGACAGATAGCCATGTTACTACATCCGTTACTGAGAAGTAACGGCCATGAAGTAGCCGGAATCATTCGCAATCCGGATCAATCCGCCGCAGTACGTGATGCCGGTGCCAAACCTGTGGTTTGTGATGTGGAAAATGAGAATGATATATCCGACGCCGTGGGAAAAGCGGATGCGGTAGTCTTTGCCGCCGGAGCCGGGCCCGGCAGTGGAGCCGAACGGAAGTGGACGGTGGACCGTGACGGAGCGCTGAAACTGATCGATGCGGCAAAAAATAATGGCATCAAACGGTATGTAATGGTCAGTGCCATGAAGGTGGA
>SLOL01000196.1 GCA_007132495.1 Balneolales bacterium | reverse complement strand
GCCGGTACGAATTTATGAGAACAATGGAACCCGGTTCCGGGAGGTCACTACCCGGGCGGGGCTGTCCGGGACACGGGGCTGGTGGTACAGCCTGGCCAAAGGGGATTTCAATGGCGATGGTTCCATGGACCTGATAGCGGGAAACCTTGGCTTGAATCATACCTTCACCACTTCCGAAGAACAGAAATTCGGTATGGTGGCCGCCGATTTCAGCAACAACTTGACCACGGATATTGTTTTTACGGTGGAACAAAACGGGAGAGAAGTTCCCTATTTCAGCCGGGCCAGAGTAAGCAGGGCTATTCCCGCAATAATGGAGCAATTTCCGAGCTTCAAAGCGTTTGCAGACCTTTCTCTTGAGGAAATCTTTACTTCTGAACAGTTGAACGATGCCAGGTATTACAAGGCGGATATCTTTTCAAGTATGTTGATCAGAAATGAGGGCGACGGCTTATTCAGCTTGCAGGAACTGCCACGGGAAGCACAAATATCACCCCTGAAGAGCATTGTTGTTGATGATCTGGATGGGAGTGGCTATCCTGACATTATCACCGCCGGTAATATATACGAGTCACAGCCCGATATTCCGCGTTCGGATGCGGGAAACGGCATCTGGCTGAGAAATGATGGGAATGGAAATCTACAGCCCGTATCTTTGTATGAAAGCGGCTTAATGGCTTCACAGGATGTAAGAGATCTTGCAGTCATTCAAACCGCAAATAAAAAAGTACTGGTGGTAGCAAATAATGACGGGCCCCTGGAAGTATTTCTTATCGATTAAAAGCACAGATAAATAAAATGAGAAAAATAATTTTTCACTTTGGAATAGTATTTATTACGATCACTCTGGCTCTCTTCAGCCTGACATCATGCAAACCGGATGAAAGGGAGGTTGAGCCGGATTCCCCCGAATACCGTCAGGCCGTTTCCGACTTTTACATAAGCCTGGGGGCCAGCCAAACCGATGAGGCCCGTTTCGCATTTGATAAAATGGGCGATGTTACCAGTACCTTTCCGGATGAGGCTGCGGCATGGGCCAATCTGGGTGTATTGGCAATGCGCCAGGGCAATTACACCCTGGCTGAAGAGCATCTCGGAAGGGCACTGGAACTGAAGCCGGAGAACCCCGATGTGATTTTTCTGGCCAGTATTCTGGAAAATATAAGGGGTAATATCGATGAGTCTGTAGTTTATCTGCGCAGAGGAACGGAGGCAGACCCGACGGATTTAAAGATACATTATGCTCTCGCGCAGGAACTGGAGCGGCAGGATGATGTGGCTCACGCCGACGAGATCATCCGAACCCTGGAATACCTTCATGACCTGGCACCGGAAAACCAGGTTGTATTGCTTGAGCTGGCACGCATGGCCGCAAAAGAACAGGATGAAGCGATGGTCGGACAGTATATCAATGAGCTGAGCGATCTCACCGCGGATTGGCAGCCTGAAAACAGAGAGCAGCTTGAGGCTGTTTATGAGGTACTGGAAGAGGAGAATTTTTCAGAACTGATCCTGGAGTTATCGTTTCTGAGAAACATGCTTCAATCTCAACCGGTTTTTCAGGACGATCTGCTGCAAGTACAGCTTCCACCCACCGATCTCGGGTTTTTGGTATCGGAGTTTTTAAATATTCCGCAACCTGAGGTAAAAGTGGCCGCTCCTGACCTTGATATGACGTTTGAACAGCTGCCGATCGACCTGCCTGAACCGACATCAAGCGGGGTGAAGAGCGTTACACTGTCGGATGAATCACCTCCTTTTCCCATTTCCATAACCAATGGTGAAGTGGTTGTTGATCAGGACAGACGACTCGATTTTCCCGGAAATACCGAAGAGCAGCTGCCTGTTCCGGCTGTAACGGTAATAGACTACAACTACAATTTCAGAAATGACCTGGCGGTTGCTGGAAGCGACGGATTCCGTTTGTATCGCTTGAACGAAGATCAATCATTTACAGATGTCACCGGGGATATGAATATTTCAAATCAAACCATCAACCGGGACTATTACGGAGTATGGGCACTTGACGTTGATATGGACGGAGACCTCGATATACTGCTTGCCCCCCGAAGCGGCACTCCACTTGTTTTGCGAAATAACGGAGACGGCACTTTTACAGAAGCAGAAACATTCAGCGGCTTGGAAGATGTGCGCCAGTTTCTCTGGGCCGACCTCACCGGTGACGGTCCCCCGGAAGCTGTGTTTTTAACAGCGGATGGCAGCGTATCCGTATTTGAGAATCTGAGGGGTGGCCGTTTTGATGATGGAACAACGCTTGACGAAAATGTGGCCGCCATTGCTGTGGCCGATCTGGATGCCGATGGACATTTCAATGTCATCACCGTTGCAACAGATGGTACCTTTTTAAAATACGGGAACTCGCAAAGAACGGGTGAGTGGGAATATGAACACCTGATTGATGCATGGGATGTCCATCTCGAAACCGCCCGAACCCGCCTTTTCGTGGCCGACCTTGACAACAACGGTGCATTTGATCTGATTCTGTCGACGGCAGATCAAACAGCCCTTTGGCTGGGCGATGAAAACCGGCAACCGGTTCGATACGATAAAGAACTTTCAGGTGGAATCGTTGACGTATTTGATCTTGACGGAAATGAGCGTCTTGATTTGCTTGGAGTTACCGAAAATCTGGAGCCCTTTCATCTCAAAAATGCGGGAACAAAGGGTTACTTTGCCCAATTCATCCAGGCACGCGCCTCGGGTGATATCGGGGATCAGCGAATCAACTCCTTCGGCATCGGCGGAGAAATGGAGGTGCGCTCCGGACTGCTTTATCAAAAACAGTTGATATCGTCACCGAATGTGCATTTTGGCCTGGGAGAATATGATGAAGCACAGATGCTCCGGATCATCTGGCCGAATGGTTCGGTTCAGGCCCAATTTGCAGAACTGGGTATAGATGATACCATATTTGATGAGCAGATTTTAAAAGGCTCCTGCCCGTACCTGTTTGCCGGCGACGGAGAAGAAATCCATTTCATAACCGACGCCATATGGCGCTCCCCGCTTGGCCTGAGAATCAATGCACAGGAGACGGCCGGCGTTATCCAGACGCTCGACAGGGTACGCATTCCGGGAGATAAACTGAATCCTGTGGATGGCTTGTACGATCTGAGGATCACCGCCGAATTGTGGGAAACGCACTTTTTTGATTATATCAGCCTTCTTGCGGTTGATCATCCCGAGGATACGGAAATATTTGTCGATGAACGTTTTGTTTTCCCTCCGCCGGATCTGTCGACCAGAGTGATGTCTGAGCGTAAACCGGTTGCGAGGATAACCGATGACCAGGGAAACGACGTAACCGAACTTCTGTCAAAGGTGGATGGAAGTTATCTGCAGGCGTTTGAAAAAACCGCCTACCAGGGCCTTGCCCGGGAACACTCTATAGAAATTGAACTGGAAAGCGATTCTTCGGAAGAGAAAGCCCGATGGCTGGTTATGACAGGCTGGCTGCGTCCGACCGACAGCTCCATCAATCTGGCTCTCAGTCAGGGCTCCATGGATCCGCCCAGGGGACTGAAAGTGGAGGTACCCGACGCTTCCGGGGGCTGGAGCGTTCTGCATGATGATTACGGTATGCCTGCCGGAAAAATCAAGACGATATTACTGGATCTTGAAGATGCGTTTCCCGATCCTGACGACCAGCGAGTCCGGCTCACCACAACTTCCGAAATCTACTGGGACGGCATATTCCACGCCGAAAAGCGGGATGAATCCCTGATGACCGAAACAAAGCTTGAGGCAGAGAAAATGGAATTGCGTTTCCGGGGATATTCCGAATGGAATCGGGCCGATTCGGTATCTCCGAAACTGCCCGATTACAGCCATGTCTCCGGTACGAATCAGCGCTGGAGAGACCTTGAAGGATTCCATACCAGGTTTGGTGATGTAAGCGAACTTTTGGAGGAAATTGACGATCGCTACGTCATCATGAATGCCGGAGATGAGATAGCACTCCAATTCCATGCCCCGGATGCACCGCGAGAAGGTTATACCCGGAGTTATGTACTGGTTGCCGACGGCTGGGTAAAAGACGGTGATTACAACACCGAAGCATCGGCTACCGTTGATCCGCTGCCGTACCACGGTCAGGCCGACTATGAGTATTCTCCCACAGGAGACTTGCAGAATGACCCTGTATTCCAGGAGCACAGGGAAGACTGGATCCATTATCATACACGCTACATTACGCCGCACTTATTCAGATCGGCACTTCTATTTGATGAATAACGAACAATAAATTATATTAACTAACTGTTAAATCTCATTATAAGTCCGGTTTAAAAGTGGTGTGACGTGTTTGGGGATACAGCCTCAAGAATTATCGTTCTGCTGATATTCACTATCCTGGTTTCCATTCCATTCGGAATGAAAAAGCTGGATGAATATCTGTATTCGGATCTCCCCGAAAACAAAGAGGAGATCATGGATCGATACGGCTTTTTTCTGGAAGATGTTACGGAGCGGTCCGGCGTCGATTTTGTCCACCACCGGGTTACGGTAGATGAGAAACTTCATCATATCCAGCCTCAGATCTCGTCGGTGGGCGCCTCGGTTTCCGTGGTTGATTTCAACAACAACGGACTGCCGGATTTTTATCTTACCAATAGTGAGTTTGGCACCCGAAATGCACTCTATAAAAATCTGGGAGACGGCACCTTTAAAGATGTTGCAGGGGAGATGGGAGTTGCCGACCTGAACCTTCCGGGGCGGGGAGCTTCCATGGGTGCAGTTTGGGGTGATTATAACAACAGCGGTTTCGAAGATCTTTTTGTCTACCGATGGGGCGGGCCGGAACTTTATCGCAACGAGAATGGAGAAGGCTTTACCCGGGTGACCACGGAAGCCGGTTTTCCCGAACACATTAACGCAAATACAGCCGTTTGGCTCGATTATAATAACAACGGCTACCTGGATCTTTTTGTGGGCGGGTATTACCACGAAGATGTGAACCTTTTTGACCTGGAGCACACCCGGGTGATGCCCGACAGTTACGAATATGCCACCAACGGAGGACGTAATTATCTTTTTGAAAACCGGGGTGACGGAACCTTTGTTGATGTATCGGAAGAAGCCGGGCTTACCGATACGCGGAGATGGACCCTTGCCGCAGCGGCCGCTGACCTTAATGACTCCGGATATGTGGATATTGTATTGGCAAACGATTATGGCGTCGATGAAATATTTCTCAATGAAGACGGGAAGAGATTCAGGAATGCCGGTCAGGAAGCCGGGCTGGGTTTTGTGCCGAAAAGCGGAATGAGTGTCGCTTTTGGTGATATATTAAACCAGGGCCGGTTCTCCATCTATATCACAAACATTTCCGAGGCCGGTGTTCTGATGCAGGGCAATAATTTATGGGCACCGGGCAGAAACACCACCGGTCACACCCCGAGATACAGAAATGTCGCCGGAAATATGGGTGTCGAGATTGGTGATTGGGGCTACGGCGGACAATTCCTGGATCTGAATAACAATGGAAACCTC
>SLOL01000028.1 GCA_007132495.1 Balneolales bacterium | reverse complement strand
GAAATAAAACGCTCTCCTGCCGGAAATGCGGCGCTGGTCTCGGGAAGGTACCGGTACGCCTCACTGTTTCCGCTCAGCCAGCCTCCCAGCAGCGGTATAATGTACTTACTGTGCCATCGGTAGGGGTACTTGATCAATCCGGAAGGCTGACCGAACTCCAGGACCACCACCTTTCCTCCCGGTCTCACGACCCTTGCCATCTCCGACAAGGCCGTTTCAGGTTCGTCCACATTGCGGATTCCGAAAGCTATGCTGCTGATATCAAACCGGTCATCGTCATAGGGCAGATCCATCGCGTCGGCCACTTCCCAGGTGATATTCATCCCTTTTTTACGTGATTTTTTCGGTGCTTTCAGCAGCATTTCGGATGAAAAGTCGGTTCCTACTACGGTTCCCTTCTCACCTACGGCCTTCCTGAAAGCGATGGCCAGATCCCCGGTTCCGGTGGCACAATCCAGAACGCTCATTCCCTCCTGTGCACTGCTTTGCTTAACCGCTTTGGTTCTCCAACGGTGGTGTACTCCCATAGACAGAACCGTATTGAGCATATCGTAACGGTCCGATATGGAAGCAAACATACGACGTACTTCTTCGCTCATAAAGGCTATTTCCTCTTCTTGTTCTTGTATTTATTGAACACCTCTTTTTGCTGATTGATGAGCGAAAGTATCTCCTTTTCCATCGCATCCACCTCTTTTACCGGAATGTCCTCTTTGATCGCATACTTCAGGATGATCATCTTCAACACCCTGTCATTGAGGAGCAGCGTCCGGTCTATGGTTTTGCTGTACAGCCATTCAACAAGCATACGAAACCATCCGAACTTCAAAACACAGAAAATGACAATTCCGGTCACTACCGACAAATACTGCTCGGTAATGCCCATCCAGCTTAAAACAAAGACCGAAATCAATACCACAAACACCTCTTTATCGGTCACGGTCAGGATTGCCGTCAACGGTATGCTGATGAAACTGCTCTTGTTGATATGCCAGACCGGAATAAAAAAAAGCGTAACCAGCGCCGCGACAAACAGGCCCTGATAATACAGCACCAACATAAACAGTAATATGCCAATATTGTCGGCGCTGCGAATCCAGACTTCCGCCCGTTTTATGAGCTTCTCCATGGAGTGTTTTTTCAACAGCCCGGGAGCATATTTCTCCAACCCTTTGGTTGTGATATGAAACCAGTTGCCGGCCGATGTGAAAACTCCCCGGGGCGTCTCAATAAAATGGCTGCCTGGATCTCGGGTTATACTCATATTCGATAATGCAGTTGCATTCTGTTTGTCTTTGTTTTCAGAGTGGCAATTTATCGTTATCCGCCGAAAACCCCAAACGGTTCTCCCGGACTCAGGCTCTCTGTTCTCCCGGACTCAGGCTCTCTGTTCTCCCGGACTCAGGCTCTTGCGATGGTGGCAATGCCCACCCTGCCGGCAATATTTTCAATCAGCGATGACAGCTCCATAACCGTTGCCCCGGTGGTAATAACATCATCGACAATAAGCACATCTCTGCCTGCAAATGGCTCGCTGCGGTTCATCTGAAAAGCCCCTGATATGTTTTCCCGGCGTACCCCGGCAGGTAATCCGGTTTGTGTACGGGTATTCTTCACTCTGACCAACACCTTGTCGTCTACCGGTTCTGCTCCGGTAACGGCGGCTATTCCGCTTGCTATGAGAGCCGACTGATTATAACCGCGCTTCCGTTGTCGCGACGCGTGCAGGGGTACCGGAAGGAGCACCGTCTGATCTCCGACATCCATCCACCGATTATTCTGCACGGCATATCCCAGCTCCCTTCCGAGGGCCAACCCAAGTTCGGCCAGTCCGCTGTATTTGAGATGATGCAACACATCCTGCAAATATCCACCCTTGTCAAACTCCCACAACGCCATCTGCATGGTAATCCGGTCGGGCAACACCAGTCCCGGCGATGATTCATAATTCCCGGAATCAGCCGGTTCAAAAGCATAATTCAGGCAGTAGGAACAGAGATAACGCTTGTCCGGCAACCGGTCGCCGCATACCAGGCAACAAACCGGATAGAGCAACTCCAGAAGATCACTGCCGAGACCCGATACGGTTTTACAAAACATAAATCCATCTCAAACGTCAATAAACTGTAATCTGTTTATTCATGTTACTTATGATTCAGAGTCTGTAGACAGTCAATCATTACCATTTTTTTATACCCTGACTTTGCTGCCTGTCACTTTGATGTGATATTTCTCCATACTAACGTGGCATTTGTATTTCAATAAAAAAATGTGGCTAATTTGATAGTAGTGCTTTATAATAGAGTGATTTGCCGGCACATACTTGCACCCACATTTACTCAACACTTTCAGGTAACCCACTATGTCCAAGATTTCTGAAGATCTGGTATTGATCCGAAAAGAAAAGCGGCTAAGCAAACAGAATGTGTACGAAAAATGCCGGGTCCCGCTCGAAACCATTTATGCCATAGAAGATGGCTCTATCTTTGCCGGGAAAACCCGCAATAAAACCTACCAGCGCAGCTACATTCGGACGTACGCAAAAGCATTGGGAATCAGTGACGAGGATATGATCCGGGCGCTTGACGAATATGAAGAGGGACACTACAAGAGCTCACTCCTCAAAAAATACCTGCCCGAACAGGTAAAAGCATCAGATCAGAAACCGGTTGAGGTATCCGGTGAAGAAGAAGCAGATGATGATGGTGATGCGGGAAAAACCGGATCTAAAGAAAAAGCCGCAGAAGGGAAAGAGGCTTTAGAGAGCAGGGATTCCGGGGCATCCAAAAGTTCAAAACAGGGTAAGGGTGCCGAGTCGAAAAAGGGTGCCGAGTCGAAAAAGGGTGCCGAACCCGGCAAAGCAAAAGCCGGATCCTCCAAAAAGTCCTTCAGCATTACTCCTGAAAGTCAGGAAAAGACATTACAGGATATTGAATGGGAGGATGAAAGTCTGAAAACGCCCACATCAACATCGACTTCGGAATTTGCATCTTCAGAGGCCATTGAACCGGAAACCGGACCCGTTACCCCTCCTGAACCACCTGATCTGGATAACGTTGACTGGGCGACCAAGGTAAAACATGCCGTATATCGGCCACAGCCCAACAGAGTCATCTGGATCATTGTTGCCATGATACTGGCTCTGGCTCTGGCCATTGCCGCCGTTTACTGGTATTGGCAGCAGGATACCGTGCCGGTTACCATGGAATCACCGACCGAAGAGACGGCTCCGGCAGCACCTGAAGATGTCATAACCGCGGACGAAACACCGGATCCCGATGTTCCTGAAGCGATTGGCGAAGCGGAGACCGAAGCCATCCCCGGCACACCTGAAGATGTTGTTCTGCCCGGCGAGGAACCTGAAACCGATGCTCTTGACTCTGAAGAGCCACAACTCACTGTCGGGGATATCTCCAATCAGTTTTCCGACCCTGTCGCATCCGGCAACACCATATATGTCTATATGTACGCCTTGCACGGCAACCTGGAGCCGATCCGGGTGTATTCCGACATCTTCTTAACCGAAACCGTCACGCTTCAGCCCTACTGGGTGGAGCATGAAGAAGCAATGAGATTCGATTTTACAGACGAAATTATATTTCAGGGAGCCCTCTCCCGTATGGTGCTTATTGTCAATGGTCATGTAATCGATGACTTCAGTGAACTTTATACCGACGAAGGACCCCGTATTCGGCTTACCCGTGACTTTTTAATGGAAAACGAACAGTTTCACAGTCCGGCAGCCTCGCCGTTTTCCGACATACCTGAACCGCAAACGGTCGTCGATCGCCCGCGCTTCACTCCCTGACCCATGCCGGTTTGTCATGAATCACGCTGAAGCAAAAAAAAAGGTTCAACACCTCCGGGACAAGATCAACAAGGCCAACGATGCCTACTATCAGGAAGCCGCTCCCCTGATGTCCGACCGTGAATATGACCGCCTCCTGGATGAGTTGCGGTCTCTTGAGGAGCGGTTCGACCTCCACTCCCCGGACTCACCGACCCGGCGCATCGGAGGCAAACCGACTAAAGATTTCCCGACCGTACAGCATCCCGTCCCCATGCTCAGCCTGTCCAATACGTATAACAGTGAAGAGCTGGACGACTTCGACCGCAGGGTGCATAAGCTGCTTGGTCATGACAGCTACAGATATATGACCGAACTCAAATACGACGGCATGGCCATCCGGCTGCGTTATGAGTACGGCAGGCTGGTGCTTGGCGCCACTCGCGGCGACGGTATTCAGGGCGATGACATAACGGCTAATATCCGTACTATTCGTGATATTCCGCTTAATCTTTCCGGAAACCACCCCGCCGTACTGGAGGTGCGCGGCGAAGCCTACATGGAGCTGGCCGCTTTTGCAAAGATGAATAACAGTCGGGCTGAAGAGGGCTTGTCCGTGTTTGCTAACCCCAGAAACGCTACCGCAGGGACCCTCAAACTTCAGGATCCATCCATTGTAGCCCGCCGGCCCATTCGTATGTTCGCCTATGACCTGCTAATCGATGACAATAACCGGGAACGCACCCAGCAGGAGAAACTGGACATGCTCGAAGAGATCGGCCTGAGAGTCTGTGAACACCGGACTCTGTGCAGCGATATTGGCGAGGTGCATAAGGTGATCGCTTCGTGGGCAACCATACGCAAGGATCTTTCCTATGAAACAGACGGTGTCGTGATCAAAGTGAACGAAGAACGGTACCGCGAAATTCTCGGTCAGACCGCCAAAGCCCCGCGCTGGGCCATCGCCTGCAAGTTTGAAGCCGAGCAGGCGGTAAGCCGTATCCGGGATATTGCCCTTCAGGTAGGACGGCTCGGCACGATCACTCCTGTTGCCGAACTCGAGCCGGTATCACTGGCCGGAACCACGGTAAAACGGGCGACACTGCATAATGAAGAGGAGATCCACCGTAAAGATATCCGCAGAGGAGACCAGGTAATGGTCGAAAAAGCCGGCGAAATCATTCCGCAAGTGGTCAGTGTCGTCCGGCAGAATGACCCCGACCGCGGTAAACCGTTCCGGATGCCGGAAACCTGTCCGGATTGCGGAGCAATACTGGTCAAGCTGCCCGGAGAGGTGGCATGGCGCTGCACCAACAACCAGTGTCCGCCACAGGTCAGAAGCCGGCTGGAACATTTCGCTTCCCGCGATGCGATGGATATTGACGGACTTGGTCAGGCGGTTGTGGATCAGCTGGTTTCCCATCAATTGGTCACCACCTTTCCCGATCTGTACCGGCTGAAAGCCGAAGACCTTGTTTCACTGGAACGCATGGGTGAAAAAAGCGCACAAAATTTGATAGCAGGAATCGAGAGGAGCACGCAGAAACCCTATGAGAAGGTACTTTACGCCCTTGGGATCCGGTTTGTGGGCATCACAGTGGCCCGGGATCTCGCCAACGCTTTTCCAACCATTGAGGAGTTGATGGCTGCCGATGAAGCATCATTGTGTGAAGTCGATTCCATTGGTCCGCGAATAGCCGGATCGGTTCGCTCGTTTTTTGATAATCCCGATAACCGGGGCATGGTCGAAGAGCTGATCTCATTCGGTCTCCGTTTCCGGGCGGATAAAGAGCCGGCAGAGTCCGACACCCTTTCCGGCCGGTCTTTTGTCCTCACAGGCACCTTGCCGACGCTCACACGCAGCGAAGCCAAAGAGTTGATCGAACAACATGGCGGGAAAGTGACCTCTTCTGTGAGCAAAAAAACCGACTATGTTCTGGCCGGAGATGAAGCGGGCAGCAAACACAGCAAAGCCGAAAAACTGGGAATCCGCATAATTGACGAACCTTCCTTTTTTAAGATGATAAAGTGAGCGGAATTGTTATTTTACTTTCCAGAAAATCAAAAAAAAATAACAGATGAAATGTGACCGCTTGAAACAAAAATTATAAACACATGAAATTTGAGATCCAGACCGAAAACGATTATTCCATCATGACGCTCAAGTCGGAGCGGCTCGACAGCAAAGTAGCGCCCGAACTCAAAAGTCAATTCATCGTACTCGCCAACACCAGCGATACGGGACACCTCATCCTGGACCTGGGCTCTCTGACTTTTGCCGACTCCAGCGGACTTGGCGCCTTGCTGCTCGTTCATCGGCTTTACCGTGACCTGGACCGGAATCTGGTGCTTTGCAATGTACCGGAACGAATACGGAAACTGCTGGCCATTTCGCAGCTTGAACATGTCTTCACCTTCGCCAATGATGTCAATGACGGCATTGCCATCGCATCCGGCAGCAACGGGCAGGTTTAACCCCTCCATTCCAAACCTGCAACACGTACGGGGCGCTGTTGCAGGCTCTGCCTCCACTTCAACCTGTTTTCATGGGACTCACCCTCATTGATCTGCTGGTTATTGTACTTTACCTGCTGCTCTGTGTTGCCATAGGCATCAAAGCCGGCGGACGACCGACAGACTCCACAGCCTACTTCAAGACCGACGGAAAGGTGCCCTGGTGGGCGGTTTCCCTGTCTGTCGTTGCCACCGAAACAAGTATGCTGACCGTCATCTCTATTCCGGCGGTGGCCTACCTTGGCAGTCTGGTCTTTCTGCAGATTGTATTCGGCTATATCCTTGGCCGGATTGTAATAGCCTGGCTGATTCTTCCGTCCTATTTCAGGGGGGAGCAAAAAACGGCCTACTCCTTCTTTGAAGAGCGCTTCGGACGTGGGTTCCAGCGTCTGATATCCATCGTATTTCTGATTACCCGCCTGCTGGCCGACGGCGTACGGCTGTTTGCCGCCGCCATCCCCATCAGGGTCATCACCGGACTGGATTACCCCGTATCGATCTCCATCATCGCCGCTCTGACGCTGGCGTACACCTATTATGGCGGACTCAAATCTGTGATCTGGATCGATGTCCTGCAGCTTGCCGTCTACACATTCGGCGGTGCATTTGTCATCTGGTTTGCCGGTACTCAAATTGTCGATCCGCTACTGCCCATGCTTGCCGAGGCCGGAAAGCTGCAGATGATCACATGGCCGGGCACCATCACCGAAGTGTTCACCACACCCTACAACATCATCGGAGCCGTACTCGGGGGCATGTTCCTGTCGATGGCATCGCACGGAGTCGACCACCTCATGGTCCAGCGTCTGCTGGCCTGTGGTGAGCTCCGCAAAGCACAGACGGCTATCGTCGCAAGCGGCATCCTGGTCCTGGTTCAGTTCACCCTGTTCCTGTTCGCCGGAATGGCCATATACGGCTTCTACAACGGAGTATCCATCTCCGAACTGAACCTCGCGCAAGCCGATGAGGTGTTGCTCAAATTTATCAATGAAGAGATCCCGGTGGGCATAGCGGGACTGCTGATTGCCGGACTCTTTGCAGCAGCCATGAGTACGCTGAGCAGCTCCCTTTCAGCGCTCTCCTCCTCCACCCTTTTTGACGTATTCCCGAAACTTTCGGAACTACCGAACGCCATATTGATCTCCCGGGGATTCACCCTCATGTGGACGGCTGTCTTTATTCTCTTTGCCATATCGTTTACCAGTACCGACAATCCGGTGATTGAACTGGGGCTGGCTATCGCCGGTTTTACCTATGGCGGACTTCTCGGTGCCTTTTTTACGGGCAGATACACCTCCATTCATCGCAACAGTGCTGTCATTGCACTGCTTGCCTGCGTATTTTCAATGGCAGCCATCATATTGTTGGGAAATCTGGCATATCCATGGTATACTTTGATTGGTGTCAGCATCTATTTTACCGTTGCGGCAATTGCCGAGCAGATTCGACGTCTGATAACCGGATAAATTTCGGTCACCCTATAGTAATGATTACCGGATAATATGAGCTTGCTGGAAAAACTGGGACTGCAAAGAAAGAAAAAAACGTATGTCCCTTTCACGACCGAAAAGCTGAAGAAAGACAAGGTTCCGGGGCTGCTGAACAGGAATAATATCTTCAAGCTGGTCATGAGCATTATCTTTCTGGGACTGGTAATTGCTCTGTATCCCAAATCACCGGTACAGGAGATCTCCTACAGCATCGGCGAACCCTGGCGCGATGATGATCTCACCGCTCCGTTCACGTTCAGCCTTATCAAGGATGATGCGGAGATCCAGGAAGAGATCCGGGAAATCCAGCAAAGCACACTGCCGGTATTCCTCGTCGAACAACATGCCCGGGAACAGAGTTATCAGCGGCTGGATACCCTCCACTCCCGTATGCATGCTGTCCTTGAAGCATACCATGCCTGGCAGGTGACCCGAGACGATGAACCCGTACAGGCAATGGAAGACAGTCTGAGGTATCTCCGGCTGAGAAACGAATCCGGCATCGGAATTGGTGATGACGCCTGGGATATCCTGCTCAACAACTACCGGCGCTACCGGCAGGATGAATCGGACTGGGACAATAGCTTCATCGGTGACCTGCTCTACACCGAACTCCGGGAGCTGCTGCGCGAACTCTACTTTGACGGTGTCATCGACACCCCGAAAGAGGATTTTGAGATTCAGGAAATCACCATCCGAAACCTGCAGGAACGTACCGAAAGGAATGTTCCACTGGCCAGTGTCCGGACGATCCCGGAATCCCGGGATTTCATCCGTAACCACCTTGGCGGCCTCTATGAGCCCGATCATGTACGGGTAGCTGTCCGGATGTTCAATCAGGTTATTGAGCCCAATCTGGCGTACAGTGAAGAGGCTACCGAAGAGCTCATCCAGGAGCGCATCGAAGCCATTTCTCCTACAAAAGGAGCCGTATCAACCGGTCAGGTCATCATCCGGCGCGGTGATATCATCACCCCGGAACGGCATAATATGATCCAGAGCCTGGTCAGAGCCCGGGCGGAACGGGCAAGCGACATCGAGATACTCCGGCGGTATATCGGAGAGAGCATGCTGGTCATCGCTGTTTTTCTGATCTTCTTATTCTATATCTATCTCTACCGGAAGCAGATATTCGACCGGAACCCGATGCTTCTTCTGGTCTTTCTGACCATTCTTCTGGTCTACAGTATCGGGGCTTTCGTTGCACGGGTCGATGAACTCTCCCCCTATATTGTACCCTTTGCCATTGCCCCCATCCTGTTGACCATCATCTTTGATTCACGGGTTGGAATCATGGTCACCACACTGCTGGCGTTATTGGCCGGTTTGATGTATGGCAGTAATTTCGAATTTGTGGTCGCCACCATCACCGCCTGCAGCATCGGAGTCTACTCGGTTCGCGATATCAAGGACCGCAGCCAGTTTTATCTCACCACTCCCGGACTGATCTTCCTCTCCTATGCGTTCGTCCTCTTCGGATTTACGCTTACCAAAGTGGGCGGATGGAACACGTACCTGGACAACCTCATATTTTTACTTGGTAATGCCGTGGGAATCTGGCTGACCTACCCTTTGATACTTCTTATAGAAAAAACGTTCCGTATCACCACCGATGTTACCTTGCTGGAATTGAGTGACACCAACCGTCCCATTCTGAAGAAACTGATGCTGGAGGCGCCCGGCAGTTTTCACCACAGTCTCCAGGTAGCCAATCTCGCTGAAGCGGGGGCTACCGGTATCGGAGCCAACTCCCTGTTGTGCCGGGTGGGCGCTCTCTACCATGATATCGGCAAACTGGAAAAGCCCCAGTATTTTGTTGAAAACCAGCACTCCCGTAACGTACATGACAAGCTCAAACCCCGAATGAGCGCCCTGATCATTAAAAATCATGTGGATGCCGGTGTAAAAATGGCCGAAGAGCTGGAGCTTCCCGACATCATCATCGATTTTGTACGCACACACCACGGAACCTCACTGATCCGCTTCTTCTACGAGAAAGCGATGAATGAAGCCGGTAACGATCAGGAGATCCAGGAGGAAGACTTCCGGTACGACGGCCCCATTCCGAACAGCAAAGAGACCGGCATCCTGATGCTGGCCGATAGCGTGGAAGCCGCATCACGTTCGATGTCGGATCACTCCTACCAGAAACTCGAAAATCTTGTCAACCGCCTCATTGACAGCCGCCTGTCGGAGGGACAACTCAATGACTGCGCACTCACGCTTAAAGATCTTAATATCATCAAAATCATCTTTACCCGTGTACTTCAAGGCATGTATCACGGCCGTGTCAAGTACCCGGGCCAATCCGACTCCGGGGAGGAGACCGATGCCGTGCCTCCCGGGAGCGCCGGAAGCGGCAGAGCCGGTCAAGTTTTGAGCAGCAGGAAGGACGGCGATGAAACCGGAAAAGCCGGTGGTGGCGACAGTGGTAGCGGCGGCGACAGTGGTAGCGGTGGCGACAGTCGTAGTGACGGCGACAGTGGTAGCGGCGGCGACAGTGGTAGCGGTGACAACAGAAGTAACCCGTTATGAGCAGTTTTTTTAAACCGGAACGAGAACAGTATCTCTATTTCCTGAAGCTGGAAAAAGGATTGTCTGAAAATTCACTGCAGTCGTACGACAACGACCTTCGCCGTTATCTGTCGTTTATCGGGCGGGAAATCGGACTTCGGGATCTTTCCGGAATCACCCTCGAGCATATTGAAAAATATCTGGAAGTGCTGTTTTCGATGCATTTGTCGGTCAGTACCATTACCCGAAATATCTCCTCCATCCGTGGCTTCCATCAGTTTGCCGTAATGGAGCAGTGGAGTCCGGCTAATCCGGCAGAACTGATCGAACTGCCCCGCAAAGGACGAACCCTGCCGGGTGTGCTGGATCAGGACGAGGTGGCAGCCCTTCTGGATGCCCCCGACCGGTCCGACCGGCTCGGCAAACGGGATGCCGCCGTTCTGGAACTCATGTATGCCACCGGCATGCGCGCCAGTGAAACCATCCATCTGCAGACAGACCAGTTCATTCATGAGCTGCAGCTTTTGAAAATTATCGGCAAAGGCAACAAGGAACGGATTGTCCCTGTGGGTGGAAAAGCACTGGAAGCCGTATCGGATTATGTAAAAGAGAGTCGACCGTTTCTGGTGAAATCCGGAGCATCGGCAAAAAACCGGCTATTCCTGAGCTACCGGGGCAAACCACTTTCTCGCATGAGCTTATGGCATATTGTAACGGGTGCTGCCCGCGATGCCAACATCAAAAAAGCGATCCATCCGCACACACTGCGCCACTCCTTCGCCACCCATCTTCTCGAGGGCGGAGCGGATCTGAGAGCGGTTCAGGAAATGCTGGGGCATGCCTCCATCCTCACGACGGAAATTTACACCCATATTGACCGTTCTTTCCTTGAGGAGGTACACCGATCCTGTCACCCAAGAGCCTGAAACCGCAGCAGTCCATATGCCGAAGAATAGAAACGAAACCGGAGTAATTCAATCGATCGAATGGCTGGATGATCATCTGCGTATCATTGACCAGACCTATCTGCCGGAACACGATGTTTACCTGGATATTTACGAAGTGGGAAGAGTCTGGGAAGCCATCCGTTCATTGCGGGTGCGCGGTGCGCCGGCCATCGGCATTATGGCCGCCTATGGACTCTACCTGGGCCTGAAAGACCATCCCGACACCTCTTATGATGAGTTTGAGTCGGAACGCCGGCGCATTTCCGAATATCTCGCATCCTCACGGCCCACTGCCGTAAACCTGCAGTGGGCTCTGGATCGAGCGGCCCGTACCATCCATGCGGCACGGGCCCGGCCGGTTTCGGAAATCAAGAACCAACTCCTTGCACTGGCTGAAACCATACATGAAGAAGACAAGCGGATTTGCGCCGATATCGGAAGGATCGGTCAGGAGCTTATACCCGAAAATGCCCGGATACTCACCCACTGCAACACCGGCAGTCTGGCCACCGGCAAATACGGCACCGCCCTTTCGATGATCTATCACGCCCATCTGAATGGCAACAAGGTTCACATATGGGTGGATGAAACCCGTCCCCTTTTGCAGGGAAGCCGGCTCACCTCATGGGAGCTTCAAAAATCAGGGATTGAACACCACATCATAGCGGATTCCATGGCAGGATCGGTAATGCAAAAAAAGCAGGTTGACCTGGTTGTAGTCGGCACCGACCGGGTCGCACGCAACGGTGATACCGCCAATAAAATCGGTACCTACAGCCTGGCTGTCCTCGCCGCCTGGCATAATATCCCGTTCTATGTAGCCGCTCCCCTGTCATCCATTGACATGAACCTGGAGTCCGGTGATCATATTCCCATAGAAGAACGGCCTGAAGACGAGTTGCGTAAAATCGGCCGTCACAGGACCGCACCGAAAAACGCACCGGCCTACAATCCGGCCTTCGATGTCACACCTCATGAACTGATCACGGCATTTGTCACCGAAAAAGGAATTATCAAGCCGGATTTTTCTAAAAATCTTGACCGGATAACCCGCAAGAACTGACCACCCGTTCCCGGCGCCGCGGATAAAAGTGTGACCCTTTTGTATGAAGTAACATGCACGAAAACTTATGCCTCAACCGGTGTAAGGTTACTGACGGCGCAAACCTCAAGAAATTTGTCAAGTCCCTTGCCGGCACGAATAACTTCGGGCTGTTCGTTCGTCATATCCACTATGGTGGACGGTTCACTCGGAAGACTCTGTTCATTATCAACGATCAAATCCACCTGCTTCTCAAATCGGCGAAATAACTCCAAACGGTCAGTGGTACCATTTCCGGTGCTTCCGCTATAATCGGGGTGGCGTGCGGTAGAGGCGATCAACGGATCCCCCAGCTCCTCTACCAGCTTCTGGCAGATCGGGTAATCCGGCACCCGGAATCCGATGGTCTGGCGTTTGGGGTTCAAAAGCAGCTTGGGGACTTCTTTGGTGGCGGGCAGAACAAAGGTATAGGGTCCTGGAATCAGTTTTTTTATCACTTTGAACTGGTTGTCACCCAGCTTTGCAAATCTGGAAATACCTGTCAATGAATCGCAAATAAGTGTAAGAAGATGATCCTTCCCCAGTTGCCGTATCTTGCGAATCCGTTCGATGCCTTTTTTATTCGTATAGGTGCAGGCAAGGGCATACTGGGTGTCGGTGGGAAGCAGCATGATATCTTCGTTGATCAGCCGATCAGTGATATCAAAAATGCGCTTTTGATGGGGTGTTACAGGATGAAGTTTAATTTTTTCAGCCATATATCTGCTCCTCTATTAGGTTTCAGGATCATTCCATGGTTTCAGGCCCTCCTTCCAAGGTAACAAGACAGAACAGAAAAAAAATTCATCCGGCGGCAGATGCTGCAAAAAAAAACGCGGCGGCCGGACAACCATCCGGCACACCACGTTCTTACAATAGATTCCATGATACCGGAAACTATTCTGTGCCTTGCCGCTCCCCCCCGGGAGCCGGATTAAAACACATGATTCCGGAATACATGCGGAGTGTATTACAATGAACTGTCGGGGAAATTGTCACGCAGGCTTTGACTGATTTCATCACTATCCGTTTCAAACTCGGTGACATATTCAAAATTTGATTTGAATACATCAGCACTTAAGCCTACAATTTCGCCATATTTTCCAAGCAGCTCGCGGTCCCCAAAATCTTTGCTGTCCAGCCGTATCATATACTGATTGGCTATGGCAAACGACATGGAAGTAACATCCACCATGCGAATCTTGGTTTTGCCGGTTTGCTTGTCCATTATATCTTTGAAATACATCGGCACAAAATGTCCGCCCTGGATCGATACCATCGCGGCGGTTCCACCTTTCACACCAAATTCGACCGCAGAGAATCCAAGGTCGCGGGTATATTCCATATCAAACGGGATGGGATCGGCACAGCGCAATTCGTAGCCGATATCCTTGGATACGATGGTCATCTTGAAGTTGAGCTCATCCAATCGTTTTCTTACCGAATTTTTAAGAATATCCCCCAGATCCAGCTCGGCAAATCGCAGGTTGTCATGCTCGTCACGCTCCAGCTCGGCCAGTTCTTCCAGTTCCGCGGGATCCAGACGCTCAACCAGACCTTCAGCCAGCACTGCAACACCGTTCTGTTGTCCGAGTGACTTCCGCTTTACAATTGATCCAACCAGAATATCTGTCAGTTTCTTCAGAGGGATCTTTTCCTCTTTAAACTCTTCCGGAATAAGTGTCAGAGTGGCGCCGGAAGCTTTTCCGATACCCAGCGCCAAATGTCCGGCCTTGCGACCCATGGATACCACAAAATACCAGCGTGAGGTGGTTCTGGCATCCTCCATCAAATTTTTAACGATGTCCACACCGATATGGCGGGCCGTTTGAAAACCAAAAGTCGGGATACCGTGGGGAAGATCCAGGTCATTGTCAATCGTCTTGGGAACATGTACAACCCTGATTTTGCCATCGGATTCTTTTTCCACCGTCATGGCACTGTATGCCGTATCATCGCCGCCAATGGTAACAAGCATTTCAACGCCCAGCTTCTGCAAAGTATTGATGGTATTGTCCAGGTGTTCTTTCTTTTTGGTCGGATTATCCCGTGCAATACCTATAAAAGAACCGCCGCGCAAATGGATGCGACTGACCTTTTCTATGGTCAAATGCTCGATATGCGAGGTATCTCCGCGCATGACCCACTTGAACCCGTCAATCAGTCCCAATACTTCATAACCATGCTGGATGGCTCGAATCGTTGCAGCACCGATAACACTGTTAAGGCCGGGAGCAGGCCCGCCGGCACAAAGAATTGCTATACGTTTCGGTTGTGACATATTATCGTAATATTAATTGTTAGTAGTTAATCGACAGTATGCTTTCTGTCTTTATTAATGATCTAATAAAATTATTTCACGTGAACAAATGTTGAATCTGTTCCACGGATTTCCATCACTTTGAAATTTGTTTTTCAGTATGGCAAAATAGGACTATCTGCAGGCAAACGGTAGTATTTTTTTTCGTGTTTGTTTTTATAGGACCGTCCATTATTTGCCGGGTTTGCAATACCTGAAAACGGTTTAAGAGATATGAAGTAACATGATATTTATTCCATAACCCAACATAAGGAGATGCAATATGCTACAAGCACGATGGCTGGGACACTCATCATTTCTTATCACCACAACCTCCGGGAAAAATATTCTGATCGATCCGTTCCTGAGTGACAACCCGAAAACACCGGATTCCTGGAAATCACCCGACGAGCTGGATTTTTTGCTCCTTACCCACGGACATGCCGACCATGCCGCGGACACCATCCCCCTTGCCAAAAAAAGCGGGGCCAAAGTCGTCTCCATCGTGGAGCTCTCCGGGCTGCTCAAGCGGGACGGACTGCCGGAAGACCAGGCCGTTGAGATGAATAAGGGGGGCACGGTTGACTTCGGTGATTTCAAGGCGACCATGACCAGCGCCAATCACTCCAATTCCTGGAACGGCGAGTACGCCGGAGACCCTGCCGGCTTTATCCTCCATTTCGGAGACTTTCGGCTGTACCATGCCGGCGATACCAACATCATGCCGGACTTCGAGCTCTATCGGGATATCTACCACCCCGACATGGTGATCCTTCCGATCGGTGATCATTATACCATGGGTCCGGTGGAAGCGGCCCGTGCCTGCAGGATGATGAATGCAAAATATGCGGTCCCGATGCATTACGGCACCATGCCGGTGCTCACCGGTACTCCGGAAGCATTCAGCAAACTGGTGGAAAAAGAGACCGAAAACCGGACCCGTGTCATTGTTCCCGAACCGGGCGGGGAGTTTCTGGAGGCGCTGGAAATCCCGTAAACGGGTCGGTGACGTCTGTGGCAGAGGCGGTACCGCCACCGCCTCATACCGGCGACAAATGAGGTACGCCTAGCGGTTATGAACGTAACATGCTTCATGAAAGCGGCCGCGGCATACCTTGCGGTTTATTATGGCAGGTAGTACAATTTATCGTAACTGCCGGAAAATTCCATCATCAGATATACGATCACTCCGGTAATGGAGACGTACATCCAGATGGGCCAGGTCCAACGGGCTATCTTCCGGTGGCGCTGGTAGTCTTTCCGGATCGCGCGGTACATGGTCACCAGAATCATCGGTAAATTGACAACCGCCAATATGATGTGTGATATCAAAATCACAAAATAAACCGGCCGGATCCAGCCCGTGCCGTCAAAACCTACCGAACCGACGTGATAGTGGAAAATCAGATAACTGATCAGAAACAGCGCCGAAACAACGACGGCTGACCACATCATTTTCATATGAGCCGCTTTGTTCCTCTTCTTGATATAGATAAATCCGGAAAAAAGGAATATGGTAGCGATAAAGTTTAGTACAGCATTCAGTTGTGGAAGGTCTGTCAGAGCTATCATAAACAGTAAGTAACAAATCATTGATTGGCAGCCGGTGGTTATAACCGACGTATCGTACAACAAGCCGGTTGTCGGTTGTTGGTTGTCGGTAGTCTAACCCGGAAGCCCGACACTGGGGTAATTTAGAATTATTTCATCACAATTCGGAATTCCCGGGTAAATTTCCGGTCGCCGGTCCGGTCATGGACATTTCAAAACCCTGTTATTGAAAGCGGTTTCTACAGTCAGGATATCTGATTTCAGGCGCACGCAGCTGTAGCGTTTTCTTAAGATTGTATGAATTTCATATTTTTCTTTTTTTTAGCATCTGATTTCGAGTATCTTTACAGCCAAATCAAGTACATACCTGAATTTCGGGTCTTGTACTCCGGAATAAGCGGAAGCATCACACCCTCATCCATGGGCAAGTCCTGTTGCCACGGATGCCATGCTGATTCCAACAGTTGTCCATATTTTGTTTCAGATTAACACATAAACGCTGTTTATATGGCGCAGATTTTTCCTGAGTGGGTCGACAGGATTCCCAAACAGTTGCAACTTGCGACGATCCTGGTGATTACTGCAATCATCTTCGCTTTCTGGTATTTCGGATCGCCCGAATACCTGGAAGTCGGCTATGCCCCCAATCAGCCGATACCGTACAGCCACAACTTCCATGTCGGCGAACTGGGTATCGACTGCCGGTATTGCCACGGATCAGCCTGGGAGTCGGCGGTCGCCGGCATTCCCTCTACCGAGACCTGCATGAACTGTCATGAGTATGTGGGACTCGATATTGACGAACTGCAGCCACTGCGGGACAGTTGGGACTCCGGGGAGCCCGTTGAATGGATCCGTGTGCATGATGTGCCGGATCACGCCTATTTCAACCACTCCGCCCACGTAAATGTGGGCATCGGCTGTGCCACCTGTCATGGACGGGTGGACCGGATGGAGGTGGTCATGAAGACCGAATCGATGAGTATGGGCTGGTGTCTGGATTGCCACAACGATCCCGGCCCGAATCTGCGCCCTGTTGATGAGGTCACCAACATGGCCTGGGAGCCGCCGGATGATCACTATCAATTTGCACAGATGGTCATGGAGAAGCGCAATATCGATGCCCCTGTTTACTGTAACGCCTGTCACCGATAATCTCACATTTTCGATCCGACAATACCTTTCATTACTTATGGGAAAAGAGCAACAACAATCGTATTGGCGAAGTCTTAACGAGTTAGCTCAGAACGAGGAGTACAAAAAATTCGCAGAGCGCGAATTTCCCGAAAATGCCACCGAACTCAGCGACGGGGTGTCCCGGCGGAACTTCCTGCAGATCATGGGGGCCTCGGTGGCCCTGGCCGGACTCTCGGCGTGCCGCAAACCGGTTCAGAAAATCATGCCGTACACCCGGCAGCCTGAACACATGGTACCCGGTCAGCCGCTGTATTATGCATCCGCCATACCCTTCCGGGGTAACCTGACCGGTATCGTAGTTGAAACCCACGAAGGCCGTCCCACCAAAATCGAGGGTAACGATCTCCACCCCGAGAGTGGCGGAAGAACCAACAGCCGGCAACAGGCCGCCATCCTCGAGCTGTATGACCAGGACCGGTCCCGGAGAGTCCGACGGAACGGATCGGAAAGCACCTGGAATAATTTTATCGACTTTTGCCGCGATCATTTCGCCGAACCCGGCCGCAATATCGCCTTTATCTGTGAAGCCAACTCCTCACCCACCCTGCAGCGCCTCCGGCAGCAGGCTATGAGCCGGTTTCCAAACGCCCGGTGGGTATCCTATGAAGCCTGTAACGAAGATTCGTTATACAGCGGCATTGCAATGGCGTTTGGAGAACGGCTCCGCCCTCTCTACCACCTGGACAATGCACGGATTACCGTCTCTCTGGATGACGACTTCATGCAGGAAAGTGACAACAATGTCCGTTATATCGGTGATTTTGCCGGCAGCCGTGCAGTGAGTTCGCCCGATGACGAACCCGCCCGGCTCTATGTCGCCGAAAGCAACTACTCGCTGACCGGCTCCAACGCCGACCACCGTCTGCGCATCAAATCATCGGAGATCCCGCAGTTTGTCTATGCCCTGGCCGCCCGTCTTTCCGAACAAATCGATGGGCTCGATGCCTTTTCCGGTCACAGCAACTCCTTTTCCGGCCACAGCTGGATCAGCGTTCTTGCCGAAGAACTGATCCGGAATCGGGGTCAAAGTCTCGTCACAGCAGGTGCCGAACACCACGCCGGGGTCCACGCCGCTGTAGCCGCCATCAACCTTGCACTCGGCAATGCCGGTGAGACCGTCGAATATCTTGAAGTGCCCCATCTGGAAAATGACGACCAGAATCAGGCCATGCGCGACCTGGCATCGGACATGAGAAACGGAAATGTGGATACGGCCGTCATTATCGGCGCTAATCCCGTCTACACCGCCCCCTCCGATCTCGACTTTGCAGGTGCCCTTGAACAGGTATCCACTTCCCTGCATCTGTCACTGCATTACGACGAAACTTCACGTGCCTGTGACTGGCATGTGCACCGGGCTCATTTTCTCGAAACCTGGGGCGACGGTTACTCTTTCTCGGGTGTCCGCTCTGTTATCCAGCCGATGATACAGCCGCTGTTCGACGGTAAAAGCGAAATCGAATTTCTCCACGCCCTGCTGCAGGGAGAAGAGGACTCCGGCTACAACCTGGTCAGGGAGACCTGGAGTGACTTCATTCCCGATAACTTTGAGAGCGGATGGAACAGGGTCCTGCATGACGGACAGCAGGAAGAGACCCGGTTTACAGCTGCCGCTGTCTCACTGGCTCCCGGCTTTGGAGAACAGATCGCAACTGTTCTTGAACAGACGGAAGCGATACCGGACGAAGCGGTGGAACTGGTAATCAAACCCGATCCCAAACTACACGACGGACGGTTTGCCAATAACGGATGGCTTCAGGAACTGCCCGATCCCATGACCAAAATCACATGGGATAATGTCGCCCTCCTTTCGCCGAACACCGCTGAGCGTATTGGCGTGCCTCCGACGCGGAAATTCGGAGATCCGAAAATGGAGGTGATCCGGATTACCACGGAATCAGGTCGGCAGGCGGAAATCGCCGCCTGGGTTCTGCCCGGACACGCCGACAATAGCATCACCACCTATACCGGATACGGCCGGCAGCAGATCGGACGTGTGGCCGATCAGGTGGGAGTCAATACCTACCCGCTCCGAACCGATGAAAACCGCCTCTTCCATCACCAGGTGCAAGTAACCACCGTCGGCCGGACCTATGAAATTGCCAGCACCCAGGATCACCACAGCCTGGAGGGCCGCCCCCATGTGCAGGAAGCCGATCTGGACTACTACCGTGAAAACCCAACCTTTGCACAGGATGCCGTCTATGTGCCGGGAGTGAAGGAAGACCGCGAACATCCGGTATCGCTTTTCTCCGATCAAAAGTTTCCGGCTCGCGAACCGCAATGGGGCATGACCATCGACCTGAACTCCTGCATCGGATGCGGGGTATGCACCATCGCCTGCCAGGCCGAAAATAATATCCCGGTCATCGGCAAGCGCGAAGTGCGCAGGGGGCGCGAAATGCACTGGATCCGCACCGACCGCTACTTCAGCGGCGACGAACGCGAGAATCCCAAAGTGATGCACCAGCCGGTGCCATGCATGCACTGCGACAACGCGCCTTGCGAACAGGTCTGTCCGGTGGCGGCCACCACGCACAGCGACGACGGACTCAATCAGATGACCTACAACCGCTGTATCGGAACCCGGTACTGCGCCAACAACTGCCCGTTCAAGGTCCGGCGCTTCAACTTCTTCAACTACACCCGGGAGTACCTGACCACCGGCGACGATCCCGAGATCATTCAGATGGCGATGAATCCGGATGTAACCGTCCGCTTCCGCGGTGTGATGGAGAAATGCACCTACTGCGTACAGCGCATCAGCCGGGCCAAGATCGAAACCAAAAACGAAACCGGCGATTCGATCAAACCGCCGGACGGAACGGTCAAGACCGCCTGCCAGCAGGCCTGTCCGGCCAATGCCATCAACTTCGGGGATATCAGCGATGAACACAGTATCGTATCCACCGAAAAGCGCAGGGACCGTAACTACATGATGCTCGAAGAACTGAATATCCGGCCGAGGACATCCTACCTGGCCAAAATCCGCAACCCCAATCGGGAAATTTCCTGACCGACATTACCAACCGTATTTCGAAGTATAAAAAAGTACAGAATACATGAGTCAGAATACCGAAACCGTACCTGACAACCGCCTTGTGAAAGGCGATCACGATTTCGCCAGTATTACGAAATTGATCAGCGATATACCCCAGGAACGCACTCCGCTCTGGTGGTACATCGCCTTCGGCGTATCCAATATTGTGCTGGCAGTAATGATCGCCATGGTCGTCTGGCTGGTCTGGGAAGGTATCGGCGTTTGGGGCCTGAACAACCCGGTGGGATGGGGTTGGGATATCACCAACTTCGTCTGGTGGGTCGGTATCGGTCACGCCGGAACGCTGATCTCCGCCATCCTCTTCCTCTTCCGCCAGGGCTGGCGCACCGCCATCAACCGTTTCGCCGAAGCGATGACGATATTTGCCGTCATGTGCGCCGGATTGTTTCCCGCCATACACGTCGGACGTCTCTGGACGATCTACTGGATCTTCCCTCTGCCCAACTCCATGCAGCTGTGGCCCAACTTCAACAGTCCGCTGCTCTGGGATGTCTTCGCGGTATTCACCTATCTGGTCGTATCCACCCTTTTCTGGTATGTCGGACTCGTGCCCGACCTGGCCACCATGCGGGACAAGGTGAAAGGCAGGATATCCAAACTCGTGTATGGCACATTTGCCCTCGGCTGGACCGGAGGCAACCGGCAGTGGCAGCACTATGAAAAAGCCTACATGATCCTGGCCGGTCTCGCCACCCCGCTGGTCCTCTCCGTGCACACCATTGTATCGTTCGATTTTGCCGTATCCATCATCCCCGGCTGGCACACCACCATCTTTCCGCCCTATTTCGTTGCCGGAGCGGTTTTTTCGGGTTTTGCGATGGTGCTCTCACTGATGATCATCACCCGGAAACTCTACGGCCTTGAGGATATCATGACCGTCGATCACATCGAAAAGATGAACATCATTATTCTGGTGACCGGAAACATGGTGGGATTTGCCTATGTCATGGAATTTTTCATCGCCTGGTACGGAGGGGTCGAATATGAAAAGTTCGCCTTCATAAACCGGGCATTTGGTCCATACGCCTGGGCCTACTGGATTATGGTGACCTGCAATGTGGTCGCCCCGCAGTTTTTCTGGGTGAAAAAATTTCGGAGGAGCATCGCCCTTACCTTTGCCCTGTCGATTGTCATCAACATCGGTATGTGGTTTGAGCGATTTGTCATTACGGTAACCTCGCTCGCCCAGGACTTTCTGCCCTCCTCCTGGGGCTATTTTTCACCCACCTATGTGGATGTATTGACCTATGTCGGAACTTTCGGACTCTTTTTCACCTGCTTCCTGCTCTTCCTTCGATTCCTGCCGATGGTAGCCATAGCGGAGGTCAAAGGGGTGATGCCGCAGGCCGATCCGGCTTACTACAGGTCCCAAAACGGTAATACGAAGTCAACAGACGATTCATAAGCTATGAGTACAAAGGATAAACCCTTCGGTGTACTTGCCGAATTTGATAACCCGGCTGACCTGATGGATGCCGCCGCGGCGGTGAACAAGGCCGGGTACAAACATTTCGACACCTACAGCCCGTTTCCCATTCACGGCATGGATGACGCCATGGGACTGAAACCGTCCAGACTTGGATGGATTGTTCTGGCGCACGGAATTATCGGACTGCTTGGCGGCATAGCCCTGCAGGTCTGGTCGATGGACCTCGCCTATCCGCATATTATCAGCGGTAAACCGAATCTCAATTTCCCGGCATTCGTTCCGGTTGCCTTTGCCCTGGTCATTCTGCTTTCCGCTTTCGGAGCTTTTTTCGGCCTGTTCAAAATGAACAGACTGCCGAAACTGCACAACCCCCTGTTCAACTCCGACCGGATTACCAAAGCAACCGATGACGGCTTCTTTATCTGTATTGAAGCTGCCGATCCGATATTTTCTGAGAAGCAGGTCACCGCATTTCTGAAAGAGATCGGTGCCACCCATACGGAAACCATACCCGAATAGTTATTCTTGCTAAACATTATGCAAATACCTTCGTTTCATATCATCTCCCTGTTGCTACTGGCTGCATTCCTGGGAGCGTGCCGCGGGCAGCCTTCCGAGCGACCGCCCATCCACACCCAGTATAACATGTATTGGCAGGAGCGTTTCAACGCCCAGCAGGAGAATCCGTTTTTTGCCGACCGGAGGGCTATGCGAACTCCGGTTGAAGGTACCGTTGCCCGGGGCCATCTTGAAGACGACCCCGCCTATTTTCAGGGTGTCAACGCCGATGGCAGCTTTGTAGAAGAAATACCGGTTGATATTACCCGATCATTCCTGGAGCAGGGCCAAAAACAGTATAATGTCTACTGCACACCGTGCCACGGAGGTGTCGGAGACGGCGACGGAACGGTATCCGACTATGGATATATCGCTACCTCACTCCACACCGACAATGTCCGTGAAATGCCGGATGGCGAGATATACAGCGCCATTTATAACGGTATCAATACCATGAACTCCTACCGGCACCTGATCGATGTCGAAAACCGGTGGGCGATCGTTGCCTATGTAAGAGCCCTGCAACTGAGCCAGGATGCAGGAGAAGAGGATCTTGAGCGGCTGAATCTGGATCCGGAGCAGTTTGCCACCGGCGAATGAACGTGATCTCCATACTTTCCGCCGGAGACACAAATCCATCATAAAATTCCGAATTTTCCCGAATTGACCATATCACCACCGACAGCACCGATTTTCTAAAACGCGCAATACATGATCATGGATCATCACCACAACACCCTTTCCGACCGACTCACCTTTCCCGAGGACAACAGAATCGCCACCGGCTTTTTCGCGGCGGGCATACTCGGAGTGGTACTCAGTCTTATTGGAATGTTCATAAACACCGAGCAATTTTTCTACTCATATCTGACCAGTTTTACTTTTATCGCCAGTCTGGTTTTGGGTGCTCTGTTTTTTGTGATGGTACAGCATGTCACCCGTTCAAGCTGGAGTGTTGTACTCCGAAGAATTCCGGAAACCATCTCCTATCAGTTGATCTGGCTGGGGCTGCTGTTCATTCCCATCCTGTTCGGGATGGAGTTTCTTTATGAATGGACCCGGCCCGAGCGAATCGCCACCGATGAACTGACCCGGCACAAGTTGCCCTATCTGAACACCCCCTTCTTCATCATACGGAATGTGATCTATTTTGCCGTCTGGGCGGCTTTGGGCTACTGGCTGTATAAAAACTCCATTGCCATGGACCGCAGCGGAGACCGGGAGATTGACCGGCGGCAGCGGATCATAAGTGCACCGGGGCTGTTGATCTTCGCCTATACCGTCGCCTTCGCCTCATTTGACTGGATGATGTCCATGGACTCTCACTGGTTTTCCACCATGTTCGGCGTCTATTTCTTTTCCATGAGCTTCCAGGCCATACTGGCCGTGGTCGTTGTGCTGGTCCTTTATCTGTTCCGTAAAGGGCTTCTGACCAACACCATCAACAAAGCGCACATGCACGATCTCGGAGCCCTGCTCTTCGGATTTACCGTCTTTTACGCTTATATCGCATTCAGTCAGTTTTTACTGATCTATTATGCCAATATCCCGGAGGAGACCCTGTGGTACTACTACCGCTTTGAGGGAAGCTGGGTATTTCTGGCTTATCTCTTCCTGATCGGACGTTTTGTCATCCCGTTTGTACTGCTGATCGGAAAGAAAGCCAAAACCAACTACCGGCTGCTTATGGGAGTATCCGTCTGGATCATCATCCTCCAATTCCTGGAGATGTTCTGGATAGTCATGCCTATCCTGCATCAGGGATCCATTTCCATACACTGGCTGGATATCACTCTGCTGCTGGCCTTTTTCGGTATTTCTGCCGGACTCTTTTTCCGGCAGTTCGCCAAACACAGCATGATTCCGAAAAATGACCCGCTGCTGGCAGAGTCCTTGAATAAACACTAACCAGATTTTAACCGGATAACCGGCTTATATGTCACAAAGCATGGAATAATATAACTTTAATCCGGAATGCATACTTACAAGTAATTGTTTCAATAACAATCTGTTTCACGCTATATCATGGCAAAAAAAACCAACTATCACAACGAACAGGAAGAGCTGGAACACTCCATATCGCACGGAGTTTCGTTCGACAACATCAATTTGAGGACGGTCTCATTCTGGATGGTCCTTGGCATATTGATCGTATCCATCATCCTGTATGGCTTGTACAATATGTACACCTATAATCAGTTTCTGTCATCCCAACAGGCTGCGATAAGCTCGGAGTACCACGACCTGAACCAGCGAAGAGACCGGGAACACGAAAAACTCAACTCGCTTGAGCTGATTGACGAAGAGGAGCGGCGGTATCGTATTCCTGTTGACAGTGCAATGTCGCTCATAGTTACCGAAAGGAATTGATTATTATGGATATCCGGAATCCCTTATATCTCCTGTTACCAGTATTTCTCACCATCCTGTTGGTGGTCGCGGCAGGCCAACTCCAGGCCCTGGCACAGCACAATATCCCCCCCGAACAACTCGAGGACGTAGGGGTTACCGAGAAACTCGGGGAATATGTTAGCGGTGATATCATGCTATATAATGAACATGGCGAAGAAGTGGCCCTGGATGAGTACCTCAATAACGGAAGGCCTCTTATCGTGGCCATGGTCTATTACGAATGTCCCATGCTCTGCAACCTGATACTGCAGGGAATGATGAGAGGCGTAAGTGAACTCTCCTGGCAACCGGGCAGTGAGTTTGATATTCTGACGGTCAGTATCAGTCCGACGGAAACCCCCGAGCTGGCCCGGGCCAACAAGCAGAACTATCTTGAAGAACTGGGCAACCCCGATGCCGCCGACGGTCTCCATTTCATGACCGGCCGGGAAGAAGAGGTACGGCGGCTGGGTGACGAAGTGGGATTCTACTACAAATGGAATGAACAGACCCAGGAATACATGCACGGCTCCACGCTCATCTTTCTCTCCGAGGAGGGGCATATCTCCCGCTATCTGCACGGCATCGACTATCCCGAACTAATGCTGCGCAATGCGCTCTATGATGCCGCCGACGGTCGCATTGGAAGCACCATCGACCGGGTTGTGCTCTACTGTTTTCAATACGATTCGGAAGCGGGATCCTATGTACCGGTAGCGGTCAATATCATGAAGCTCGGCGGTCTGGCCACACTGCTGGTACTCGGAGTTTTTCTCGGATTTTTCTTCATGCGCGAAAGAAAATCACAATCATAAATCAACCGATACGATTCATTCGATCCTATGAACAGAATCTTTGAATACCTGTTGCCTCCTCAACGCTCCACGGTTGCGAGCGAGGTAGACAGCCTTTTTACCTTTATCAATGTTACGGGGTTTATTCTCTTCATGGGGATCATGATCACGATCCTCATTTTTGTCATTAAATACCGGCGCAAATCGGAGGATGACGTCACCCCGGTCATAACTCATAACAGCATTCTGGAAGTGACGTGGACCGTAATTCCGATCATTCTGATACTGATTGTCTTCAGCTGGGGCTTTCGTGGTTTTCTGACCCTGTCCACTCCCCCATCCAATGCTTATGAGATCAATGTGACGGCTGCGGCCTGGTTCTGGGAGTTCAGATACCCGGACGGCGGCACCACCATGAACGAAGTCTATGTACCGGTGGATCGGCCGGTCAAATTCATCATGCGGTCCGATGATTATCTTCATTCCATGTATATCCCCGATTTCCGGGTAAAAATGGACGTGCTGCCGAATCGCTATACCACCGCCTGGTTCGAAGCGACAGATACCGGTCAATCCCTGCTCTTCTGTGCGGAGTACTGCGGAACCGGACATTCGGATATGCTGGCTACGGTACATGTACTGAGTGGCAATGATTTTGAAGAGTGGCTGGAGACCGGACTGGAAGTTGACGAGGACATGCCCCTGGCCGAGCTTGGAGAGCAGACCTTTACCAGTGCCGGCTGCAATGCCTGCCATACGCTGGACGGGACCGATCGGATCGGGCCCTCGCTTGCCGGACTTTTCGGGACTGACCGGGAGCTGGATGACGGATCGGTCGTTGAAGCCGATGAAGATTACCTCCGCCGTTCGCTCCTCGATCCGCAGGCAGAAGTGACTGCCGGCTATCCCGCTAATATGCCCTCGTATGCCGGGCGCCTGAACGAACGGCAGATTGACGGATTGATCGCATTTATCAAAGAACTGCAAGACGAGTAATCTCCATGGCCGATAATAAAGCACAAACACTTAAAATCCGGGAATTTCCGGTCGAGGAAAATCCGGAACACACCTATCTGAACGCAGAGAAAGGGATCTGGTCCTGGCTCTTTACCGTTGATCACAAGCGAATCGGACTGCTTTATCTGTTTTCGATTACGCTGTTTTTCTTTGTCGGCGGCCTGCTCGCCCTGCTGCTCCGAACCGAACTGCTCACGCCGGCCCAGAGCATCATCGATGCCGATACCTACAATCAGATCTTCACCCTGCACGGGGCGATCATGATCTTCCTGTTTATCATTCCATCCATACCGGCGGCTCTGGGCAACTTTTTCCTGCCGATGATGATCGGGGCCAAGGATGTCGCATTTCCAAGGCTCAACCTCGCCAGCTGGTGGATCTACATCTTCGGGGCCCTGTTCGCGCTCTATTCGATCATCACCGGAGCCGTGGATACCGGCTGGACGTTCTATACACCCTATAGCACCCAGACCGGCACTTCCGTGGTCTCCATGACTTTTGCCGTGTTTATTCTCGGCTTTTCATCCATATTGACCGGAATCAACTTCATCGTGACGCTACACAAACTGCGCAGTCCGGGCCTCTCCTGGAGCAGAATGCCACTGTTCCTATGGTCGCTCTACGCCACGGCCATCATTCAGATTCTGGCCACTCCCATTCTGGCGATAACCGTGCTATTGCTGGCCATGGAACGGATTCTGGGCATCGGCATCTTCGATCCCACCATGGGTGGTGATCCGGTGCTCTACCAGCATTTTTTCTGGTTCTATTCCCATCCGGCCGTCTATATTATGATCGTTCCGGCCTTCGGCATCATCTCCGAGCTTATCTCCACCTTTTCACGCAAGACCATCTTCGGATACTGGGCCATCGCCCTTTCCAGTCTGGCCATCGCGTTCATCGGTTTTCTGGTCTGGGGACACCATATGTTCGTATCCGGTCAGTCAGAACTCTCCTCGGTCGTCTTCTCCTTCCTGACCTTCTTCGTGGGTGTACCTACCGGCATCAAAATCTTCAACTGGGTAGCCACCATGTACAAAGGTTCAATCGACCTGAAAACTCCGATGCTGTACGCCCTTTCGTTCCTGTTTCTCTTTACGATCGGCGGCCTGACCGGGATCATGATCGGCGCCCTGTCGGTCAATGTGCACCTGCATGACACCTACTATATTGTCGCCCACTTCCATTATGTGATGATGGGCGGCACCGTTATCGCCCTGCTCGGCGGTCTCCACTACTGGTGGCCGAAGATGACCGGACGGATGTACAATGAGTTATGGGGCCGGATAACCTGCGGAATTATCTTCGTGTCATTCAACATGACCTTCCTGCCTCAGTTTATCATGGGAAGTCAGGGTATGCCGCGGCGGTATTTCAACTATGTGGATCAATTTCAGGGGCTTCACCAGTTCTCGACGATCGGCTCCTACATTCTCGGCCTCGGATTCATGATCATGCTGGTCTATCTGGTCTGGTCTCTCTTTTATGGGCCGAAGGCATCATCCAACCCGTGGAAAGCCCGCTCCCTGGAGTGGATGGCGTCATCGCCACCGGCCCACCACAACTTTGAATATACGCCGGTGATTCTTCATGGCCCTTACGATCATCACCAGCCCATCCGGGAATTCCATATGGGGGTTGCCAAAGAGGCGGACGAACAAACGACAGAGGCCGAACGGGAAACCACATAGCACTTAAAATCGAACGAAATAACATACCAACAAAACAGACGTATGGGTAATCACAGTGTAGCGACGGGAAAAAAATCGCATTTGCAACACCATTTCGTGGATGAAGACCAGCAGTTCGAATCCTCCAAATTTGGAATGTGGATTTTTCTGGTAACGGAGGTCCTGATGTTCGGCGGACTGTTCGTCGCCTATATCATCTACCGGTCGTGGCATCCGGATCTGTTTTATATGGCGGCTCAGGAGCTTGATGTGGCGTTGGGTGCCACCAATACGGTCGTTCTGATCGGCAGCAGTCTGACCATTGCTCTGGCCATCCGCGCTATTCAGCTGGACAAGATCAAGGCCGGCATCAACTACCTGGTGGCTACCATTGGTCTTGCCGCAACCTTTATGATCATCAAATACTTTGAATACATGGATAAGTTCGGCAAAGGGATTTATCCCGGCAGTGCTTACTCCTATGACGGTATTGGCCATGACATGGCGGTCAACTTTTTCAGCATCTATTATATGATGACCGGCCTGCACGGCATCCACGTGGTGATCGGTATAGGCCTGATTGGCTGGATGACCATCAAAGCCAAAAAAGGCCTCATCCACAGCGGCTACTATACCCCGGTTGAGAATACCGGACTTTTCTGGCACCTGGTGGATATCATCTGGATCTTCCTTTTTCCTCTGCTCTATCTCATCGACTAATCAACCGAATCCGAGAACACTGATATGAGTACGCATCACATTTCTACCCTGTCCACGCTCTTGAGTGTAGCCGGAGCGCTTCTGGCACTTACCTTTTTGACGGTTGCGGTAACCTGGTTCAATATTCCGGAACCTTTTAATGTCATTGTTGCCATCGCCATCGCCATTGTCAAGGCGGCAGCTGTGGCCATGTTCTTCATGAATCTGTACTGGGATGACCGGTTCAACACGATTGTGTTTTTGCTCTCCATCCTCTTCCTGGTCATCTTCGTCGGCATCACCCTGCTCGACACCCTGTTCAGAGACGCCGGCCTGCCCGTTTACTGAATCTATCGCATTAACAACATTTTACGGGTATAGGTCCCGGATCCGGTTTGCAAGCGATACACATACACACCGCTTGCGAGGCCTGAAGCATTGAAATTCACCGAATGTTCTCCGGCACGGATCCGGTCGTCGATCAAAACAGCCACTCTGCGCCCGGTCATATCAAAGACTTCCAACCGGACATCATTCTCATCAGCTAAACGAAAACGGATGCTGGTAACCGGATTGAACGGGTTCGGATAGTTTTGCCGGAGTTCAATCGATGACGATACATCCCTAAGCAGGTCGTCTGCTGCAGTCGCCCATTCACCGGCGTGAACATACAGATCATCAAAATACCAGGTGAAGTTTTCGCCGCCATCTCCCTCCTGACCTTCGCGGATATCAAATATCAGGGTAATCAAATCCCATTCACGTTCGTAGCCTGCTCCGCTCATATCCCAGGTTAGTTCCTCCCACTCCCCGCTGGTTGTCGTGCTCCGGGCAAGTTCGTATTCCACTTCACCGTCCCGCTGTTCCACCTTCATCAGTACAGGGACATCGGTTCTGGGTGACCAGACTTTCATCGTTATAGTATGATTTTCTTCATCAAAGACAAACGAATCTTCCAGATGCATAAAGGCTCCGCCCCAGAATTCTCCGCCGTCTTTAACCATTTTACCTGTGCGTCCACTGTCATTAATTTCATCGGGATAGGGGTTATCCACCACACCGGCCGCTCCCCCGCTAAAACCGAAAAATGCAAGATTCCAGTTAAAATCCTCATCCTCAAAAGTCAGGGGCAGTGTTACCGGTATAAGATCGCCGGGCGTAGCCGGTCCACCAACTCCCGTACCCGGACCGTCGTTACCTCCGTTCGCATCGGGATCCTGGTATACACGAACGTAATCTACTACCATCTCCTGCGGAAAAGTGGTCGTATGATCCGGACTTCCGGGCCAGTCTCCTCCGACGGCCAGATTCATAATCATGTGAAATCTCTGATCGAATGGCGCCGGAAAATTTTCCCCCTCGGTATACCAGTTGTTTTGAGTTTGGTAGTGCTCACCATCGACATACCACCTGATCTCGCCCTTTTCCCACTCCAGCGCAAAAGTATGAAAATCATCAGAAAAGTCGCCGGTCTCGAGTCGGTAAGAGTCGCCGGTATGGACGTTTTCCGGCCAGCTGCCTCCATAATGAAGGGTACCATGGACAATGTGCGGGTCATGTCCCACCAACTCCATAATATCGATTTCGCCGCTGGCCGCCCATCCGCCATAAACATTATCTGTCGGCATCATCCAAATGGCAGGCCATATACCCTGTCCTTTCGGCAAACGGGCCCGGATTTCGAAACGGCCATACTTCCAATCGCCATTATGAATGGACCGGATGCGGGCGGAGGTGTAATTCATCCCCTGGTAGGACTCCTGACGGGCTACGATGTGCAGCTTTCCGTCATCGACATAGATATTCTCTTCCCGGTCGGTATAGTACTGAAGCTCATTATTCCCCCAGCCGGTCAGTCCTTCGGACGCTCCGGTTCCGTACTGATAGCTCCACTTCGATTCATCCAGCGTATCCACGTCAAATTCGTCGGACCAGACCAACTCCCAATTCTGTGCCTGCAACCCGGAGCAGGGAAATACCCCTGTAAGAGTCACTATTACTAAAACTGTTGTAAAATTTAATTTCATACAAAACTGAATATTAATTCTGATGATAAGTAGCCTGTCCATCAATAAAGTAATCACTCAATCAGGAGACGCATGTAGTTCGATAAATAACAGGGATACCTGTGATGCTGCCAAAGGTATCCCTGCTGTCTTCATACAAATATTAATTATCAGTAGTGTTTGAACCTATTTGACCAGTGTAAGGCTCCGTGTCATCACCTGTTCTCCGGCCTGAAGCCGATAGATATAGGTACCACTGGCGAGATTTCCGGCATCAAAGGACACCGAATGCTGCCCAGCAGAAACATGCTCATTCATCAA
Organism: Balneolales bacterium; assembly: GCA_007132495.1. Lineage (GTDB taxonomy): Bacteria > Bacteroidota > Rhodothermia > Balneolales > Natronogracilivirgulaceae > SLOL01. Next base: position 15,939 of record SLOL01000028.1, on the reverse strand, counting down.
AACGGCAACCTGTTGTCCCAGCATATTGTAAACCGACAAATGAATATCTGAAGCTGCCGGCAAAGCAAATCCGATTGTGGTTACCGGGTTGAAAGGATTCGGATAGTTCTGGTTCAGTTGAAGTCTGTCAGGTGTTTCACGGTTTACCACTTCACTGTTGGTGGCTTCCCCAACTCCCTGCAGTCTGAAATCATCCAGATACCAGGTCTCTGCTGTGCCAACCGGATGTTCGTCCAGATCCATAATGACAACCGCTTTGTCCCAGGGTGCAGTATCATCAACACCGCTCAGATCCCACTCCAGCTCGACCCATTCCTCAGCTTCATTAACATCAGCAAAAAGATCTCCGGTACTAACATCGGTGCCGTCTATTTCCAGTTTAAATATCGCCTCAATATCGGCACGGGGTGACCATACTTTCAATTTAAAGACCGATTCGCTTGTAATTTGGGCAACCTCATCAAGCATATAAAAGAATCCGGCCCAAGCGTCTGCACCTTGTGTTTTTTCATAGCTCAGTACATAGTCAGTCTCATTTATACCCGATTGATCAGGGTTCTCAATTCTCTCCAGAACCGCTCCCGAAAACGGCCACAGTGTATAATCATTTTCTCAGTCGATATCTTCACTATCCATATTGAACTTGAACGGCAGCGGGGTCAGTGATTCACCCTCCGGGGGTTCCACTAAAGCTTGTGCATTTGCACTTCCCATCAAATACAAGGGTATAAGCAAACCGATCAGCAACCATTTGTAACTTCTCGTAACTAACTTTTTCATAGCATCCTCACATATTATATGTTGATTTTTTTTGACTATTGCAGCACTCCGCTTAATACGAACTCATTGAAAGTCCATATGTACAGCTCCTTTGGATTACAGATTGACAGCGAAATATTGTTTCTGGTAGTCGATTCCTCCAACCGGCCATTCCGTCAATAATATAAAGTGGAATGGATCGCTGATGCATCACCATAACAACGTCTCTGCTGCTGAAACCCAGATCACAAAAAATCTCTCGCTTTGGATCTTACAGGTATATACCAATAATTTTCATTCAGTGCAAAAAAATTGAATTTAATTTTCATTGCTTTGAACAATCCATACAGTTTAGATATTTCGTCAATATACTGCAGCTCTCTCTGGCTGATATTGCATACACCGAAATTTCGGCATTGGACTCTTCCGGCACGATACCGGTATGCGCAGGAATGGTTCGCCATCACCGCTCTGTCAAACAATCGTGTCCCGGTGCTCGATTGTTACCGGCCCGGCAAATGGGCGGATTTGAAGAATAGTTTGGGATAATAGCCGGACTACATAGGTTCGGCCGGCAATTTCAGCACACTTGACGCCCTGGGTACAAGAGAGACAGGGACAAAACTCATCATTCCCCGCTGTTTTTTCTTCCGTCTCAGCATCTGTTCCAGGGCTTCCAGTGATTCGGTTCCCAACCGCTGAAAATCGGTGCGAATAGTGGAAATATTCGGAGTGACCTGCTTGCACAAGGGCAGATCATCATAGCCGATCAATGCGATATCGTCGGGAATCAGAAGTCCACTGGCTTTAGCTGCTTCAAGAAATGACAATGCCATAAGATCGTTACTGACAAATACCGCCTGGGGCCTTCGGGGCTGTGTCAGCATATCCGCGACAGCCGGTTGTCCGCTATCAAACTCAAAACTACCGTTGTCATACTCCCAAACCAGGTTCAAGTGTTCCCGGCTCTCAATATAATCCCGGAATCCGTTGTACCGGAACCGGGTCTCCGGCTTGTGAGATGGACCTTTAACAATGCCAAGGTCCTGGTACCCCAGCTCTTCGAAATGCATCGCCGCCTGATACCCACCGCTGTATCCATCAAAGGTGATGGTTGTAAACACCGGGTTCTCAATGAGACCGTTTGAAACAAGAGGAAAGTTATCCGGAACCACCCCTGCCAATTCCTGGTAATGCTGCTGATCAAGTTCCGGCATAAACAGAATGATACCATCACAATTCCCCTCTTCGATGAGCTTTTCAATGGTTGCAGTAGTTTGAGTTTCGGGCTCTGCCACGCTGAGCAGCGACAACCGGATGCGTCGTGATGCAATACTGCGTAAATACCCGCAAAAGAAAGAGGCATAAAACTCCCCTTCGTGAAAGCTGGTCAGTAAAATGAAATTTAACTGATCCCGGCCCAGATCAACACGATTCTCGTAAGGTATCGGATAATTCAACCGCCGCGCCGATTTCAGGACGGTCTCCCTGGTTTTTGAACTGATTTTCGAGTAGTTGCTGAGCACTCTTGATACCGTGGATACGGAATAGCCGGTATCTTCAGCAATGGTTGTAAGAGTAACCTTCATCTGTTGCACATTTTCTGGAATATCAGGGGAATGATCCGCATTTCGGCAAAGAATATAACTAATAAATAGAGTAAGTAACAATCCGGAGCCTTCGCCCTTGCAAATGGAGCTATTTGAACAATGCCGGCGGATATACTCTTTTCCGGATCTTTAAACTGTTCAGGGGCCCCCGATCAATTTTACCGGGTGCCTCTAAAAACGGAATTTACACCAATAATGTAGCATATTTTTTATTTATAATGCAATTTTTTTGCATTATATTGCTTGAAATTAAATGGTATTCTCATACATGGAACAACTTCATAACCTGAATACCGTTGCTATGGGATCAAAATCACTTGATTTACAATCTTATTGACTTGCAATATCTTGCATAAAAGGCACCAAAATGAGTAATAAAATCGTCTTTCATTACAGATACATCATGCTGCCGATCATCGTGGTACTGCTGTTCGTACCTGTTATGTCATGCACAACAGCCGGTGATCCGGTCTATCAAAACCCCGACGCCACCATCGAAGAGCGCGTGGATGATCTGCTCGGCCGGATGACACTCGATGAAAAAATCGGGCAGATGACCCAGATCAACTTCAGCCAGATCAATGTGGAGGGAGATAACCCGGTAGTGCTGGATCCTGAAAGAGCCCGCGAAATTCTCTCAAGTTATCAAATCGGTTCTTTCCTGAACGGTATCGCCGTCACACCGCAGCAATGGCATGACTTTATCCACGAGCTGCAGACCATCGCCCTGGAAGAATCGCGCCTCGGGATCCCCATCATTTACGGCATTGACCACATGCATGGTGCCAGCTATCTGCTCGAAAGCACCATTTTCCCGCATAACTTAAACCAGGCCAACAGTTTTAACGTCGAAATGTCACGTGCAATCGGCCGGATCACTGCTCGTGAGTCCGCCCATCTGGGCCACCACTGGAATTTTGCACCGGTACTGGACATCGGTCGTGATCCCCGCTGGCCACGTTTCTACGAAACCTATGGAGAGGACCCGTACGTAGCTTCCGTTATGGGATCCGCCTACACCGAAGGACTTCAAGGCGAGGATTCCGTAGCCCCCTACCGGATGGCCGCCACCGCCAAACATTTTATTGGTTACTCCACGCCGGTGTCGGGGTGGGATCGTTCACCGGTCGATATCTCCGACCAGACCCTGCAGGAGATTCACCGGCCACCCTTCCAGGCGGTTATCGACGCCGGCATAAAGACGGTCATGGCCAACAGCGGCGAACTGAACGGGGTACCCGTTCACGCATCCAAACCGATCCTCACCGGACTGCTGCGGGAAGAAATGGGTTTTGACGGGGTTATCCTGACCGACTGGGCCGATATCATCAAGCTTACCACCCTGGATGAGATCGGATATCAGCAGGAGCACTACCATCACACCGCACATGATGAAAAAGAGGCAACCATGATGGCCATCCGTGCCGGTATTGATATGAGTATGACACCGGAATCTTTCGATTTCATCTATCACATGCGTGAACTGGTGGAAGAGGGTTATCTCACCGAAGCGCGCCTGGATGAATCTGTTCGGCGTATCCTCACACTCAAATTTGAACTTGGCCTGTTTGAAAACCCTTATCCGACCACCGACTACTTCGACCTCATCGGCCACGAAGAGCACAAAGCAAAGGCGCTGCAATCGGCCAGAGAATCACTGGTATTGCTGGAAAACAACAACGACCTGCTGCCCCTGGACCCGGAACAGACCGGAAGAATCCTGGTCGTCGGGCCACGGGCCGACTCCAGACGTGACCTGAGCGGAGGCTGGACACTGGAGTGGCAGGGCGGTCCGGAAGAGATGTACCCGGAGGATATCCACACGATCTATTCCGGTTTGGAATCCGCCTTTGCACAATCTGAAGTGACCCTGATATCGGATTTGGGGGAAGCGGACAGCCCTGAGCGCCGCTTTTTTGAGGAGCAGGCACAGCGTGCTGATGTGATCGTGCTGGCACTGGGCGAAGAGCCATACACCGAGTTCATGGGTGATCTGTCCGACCTCACACTCTATCGCGACCAGCTTGAAATGGCCGAAATCGTAGCCCGAACCGGTCAACCGGGGGTACTCATCCTGGTCGGCGGACGTCCCAGAGTCCTGTCGGAAACCGCCAGGGAAATGGATGCCGTCCTTTTTGCCGGTCTTCCCGGCTTCAAAGGCGGTGAAGCCATTGCCGATGTCATATCCGGTGGCTTCAATCCCAGCGGACGGCTCTCCTTTACCTACCCGGACGAACCGAGTCATATGACGACCTATGACCACAAACCCACCGACCGTGTGACGGCGGCATGGCCATTCGGACACGGACTCAGCTATACCGAATTCCGGTATGACCATTTGGAACTCAATACCGATACCATCGATCATAATAGTGAAATAATGGCCACCGTAGAGCTTACCAATACCGGGTCGAGAGCCGGACAGGAGAATGTTCTCTGGTTTTTACGCAACGAAGCAGGATTGGTCACCCGACCTGTAAAAGAGCTGCGCCATTTTGAAAAAGTGACGCTTGAGCCCGGCGAATCGACCACCTTATCCTTCCGTATCACTCCGGACGACCATTTGTTCTATCCCGACCATAACGGAGAACCGGTCAAAGAGAGCGGATACTATACCCTGACAGCCGGTGACGAATCTGAACGTTTTTTTCTGGAACTTCCCGAACATATCGACGCCCGTATTTACCGGGATTTCCCGTAATAATTTTTCAATCTACCTACCCTGATTGTTACATATCCCTGTAACAAGACAGCCCGATTCACCCTGACCGGTGGTCGGGCTTTTTAATTCGCTTTTTGCTGAAATTTTCCTCCCAGGTCCGGGCCCATGCCGAGTAGATTTTCATCAACGCGCCGGTATAAGCGGGTTCATGGCCGATCAGATAGTCATAGAGCTGCTGCCGCAGATGTCTGTTGCCATGCCGGTCCCGGTCGGTCATAACCGCTCCCATAGTCATTGTCAAAAACTCCTCGGCATAGTCACTCTCCATCAGCTGCTGAAGCGCATCGTCGGAATATTGTTCCGTTGAGGGGATTTTCTGAATCTTCAGCTTGCTGCCATTCTCGACACGGGCGTCCTCAAAACGATATCGGGATTTTTCCCATATTTGACGAAAAAGTTCCGGTTTGTCCACTGCGAGACATTTCATCGCCGTGACATAACTGATATCCGGGTAGATCCGGTGCTGTCGTACATTCATGTCGTTATCACTGTCCTCCTCGTCAAAATCTACTGGGCCCGAAAGTCCATAGCCTCCCAGATAGTGTGCGACCCGTGCGTGCTCCGGAGTGATTTTCCCGGGGGCAAAATAGTCCGGATGAATATCCCTTCGCAACAATTCATTCATTACAAAATAGTGCTCAAAAGGCGTCAGTATCACATCTGATCTTGAAAAGGAGGCTTCCAGGATCACATCCTCCCGGTTTACTCTCCGTGTCAATACCTGCTCCATCTCCACCATTTGTAAAATGCTGTCGCTGAAAATTCTGATGGCGGCCAGTACCTCCTTTTCGGACGGTATGATAATCAATGGCTCGGCCTGTTCATCCGGTTCTGCCGGATCGGCTACACCCATTTCAAGCCGCCGCCCGATATAACGGTTGAACATGAGTTCAAATTTATCCCGCAATGCGATCCAGTCAACCTCAAACATCTGCTCGAGCAATTCCCGTTTTGATGCGTCGCGATACTCGAACAGGCATGGATCTTCGGGTTCAAGAGAGAGCCGGGTATATCCGGCATCAAGTACTTCTTCGACATTCCCGGGATTGGTCAACTGACACGCTTCTGCCGCATAGCCGTTTTCGTATCCGGTCTGAAATACCGCCCATGTGATCGAGTCCAGTGCATCTTCGGGTTGAAACTCCATTCTGGTGAGCTGATGGATGCACTGCCGGGAGAACGTCAGGTCACTCTTGCCGGTAAATGCCAGTATCTGAGCTTTTGCAGCCAGACCGATAACATCACCGAAAGCTACACTGATTCCGCCGTTTCCGGGTGCCGTGGGAGCACAAAATGGAAAATCGGATCGCAGTTGCCGGACAACAGAACGGGTAAGACGGCACTTCTTTACCACAAAGTCGGAGTGCTCATAAATCACCTGTCCATGATAGCGCTCCATTACCTTGAGCGAAGCTTCTCCGAGTATGAAAAGGGCATTACGCTGGTTGTAGTTACCCGCCAGAAAGACGCCTCCCCTGGAGAAGTACCGGGCTGATGCCGGATACACTTCCAGCACTCCCCTCTCCGGCAGCTTTATGTTGACAGGATCATGTCCATCGGCCTTTCTTGCTTTTTCAAGTTGTAATACCAGATCCCGCCGTGATTTAAAGTCGGTAATCGTCATATTGCAATCATCATCAGATATTCGTCAACTCGAATTAAATGGGGTGTGATTCGGAAACAAACAGCAAGGCCAGAAACGGCACCGAAACTGTGAAAGCGCCGATCCAGAGATGAAACACCTGAAATGCCGGCGGCATTCCAAGATAAACAAGGCCGGCGCCTACGGCAATCTGAAGCAGCACGGCCGTGGTCAACAGGCCGGCCATCGTTGACAGGTAGGGCCCGCCATCACTTTTACGTACCAGGTAATGAAAGTAAATCACAAATACGACAACCAACCACGAAAAGCTGCGGTGAATCTGGTCGATCTGCCCTACCCGGTCTATCCATTCACTGCGATCCAGGGCCGGGTAAGCCGCTTTCACCGCCTCCAGCGCCTCGCGTACCTGGGTTCCGAAAATCACCTGAATGACAGTAACAACAATGATCAACAACAATGCGACCACCATTTTTCGCCGGATACCGGACCCAAGCGTAAACCGGATCCGTTCACGGAATGACCGGAATATCGTCCATATCAGCACATTCAATATCACAATAGCCGTGATCATATGAATAGTAATCATCCAGCCCTGCAGTTCACCAAGTACCACCTGTCCGCCAAGCCATCCCTGAAAAAGCACTAATACCAGCGCTGCGGCCGATCCGAAAAAGACCGAAGGCACATTCCGGATATAGCGGAAGGAGAGCAGGAACGTGATCAAAATCAGCAAACCGACAACCACACCCACTAACCGATTGACATATTCCGTCCAGGTTTTGATAACATTAAACTGCTCCGCATCGTATGCTGCAGGAAGATCTGCCGCCGATAAGGGGGGAATCCAGAGTCCGAAACATGTGGGCCAATCCGGACAGCCCAGTCCGGCTCCGGTCGCGCGCACAAGTCCTCCGATAAAAATTAACAGAAATGTGACACATACCGTAATCACAGCTGTTTTTTGGTAGGAGTTCATTCTCGACAGAATATTGCGCCAGGCCATAGTGTTATAAGTTACTCAAAGAAAGAGACCAAAAAATACCTTATTTTTTCGTACTTTTTGAACTTCTTTTGAAGTCGGCATGAATTATTAATAATGAACTCAGTCTCGGCAGAAACCGCAACACTGGAAAAGACGCAAAGTACCTGGTCGGATTATCTGACCCTGACCAAACCGGGCATCACACTTCTGGTCCTTGTAAGCATGGGAGTCGGCTTTTTCCTCGGAACGGAGGGGGCGGTCTCCATCCCGCTTCTGCTGCACGCTTCGCTCGGCACCTTGCTGATCGCCGGCGGTACTGCCGCCCACAACCAGTTTATTGAACGGGATCTGGACACGATGATGGTGCGTACCGTCAAGCGTCCGCTTCCGGCTCAAAAGATACGGCCTTCTCATGCACTGATCTTTTCGCTTTCACTGATGGCCGCCGGATTTTTCTATCTCTTCTTTCTCGTCAATCCCCTGACCGGCTTGATATCCGCCCTGACATCGATCCTCTATCTTGCTTTCTATACACCACTCAAACGCATCAGCTTCGTCAATGTGATGGTCGGAGCCGTACCCGGCGCCCTGCCACCCGTAGGCGGATGGGTGGCCGCATCGGGTTCACTTGCCGATCCGGTGCCCTGGATTTTATTCGGCATCGTATTCCTGTGGCAGGTGCCCCATGTAGTCGCCATTGCATGGTTGTGCAATGACGACTATCGTGCTGCCGGATTCCGGATGCTTCCGGAAAGCGACACCAGCGGGATTATCTCGGCGCTCACTATTACGGGGTGTCTTGTACTCCTGCTGCCCGTCAGCTATTTTCTCTATTCGCTGGATATCAACGGGCTGTTCTATCTGACCGGCGCCATTGCCGGCGGACTGGTATTCCTTTATACCGGCCTTCGTTTTCAGCTGTCCCGCACCAAAGATAACGCCAGGAAGGTACTGTACGGCTCGCTGATCTACCTTCCTGCCGTCTGGATCTTTATTTTGGCCGATCTGGTTGTCACCTGGATACGGCCCGGCTGATCGGCTTGTTGGCTATTGGATTGTCGACAGATCAACTTGTCGGTTTATTAATCAACTTACCGGCTGACGACTTATTCGGTGAAACCGCCTTTGGTCATTTTCAGCGGATCAAGCGCCTTGTCGAGCTCCTCTTCGCTGAGGTCGGTCATCTCCAGAGCAACCTCTTTCAGCGGGCGTCCTTCCGCAAAGGCCGTTTTGGCGATTTTTGCCGCCAGATCGTAACCTATGATGGGGTTCAGCGCCGTCACCAAAATCGGATTTTTACCGATCTTTTCGGCAATATCCTCTTTTTTGACAATAAGACCGGATACCGACTGGTCCGCAAAGTTGCGAGCCGCATTGGCCAGCAAAACAATGCTTTGGTTAAGGTTGTATCCGACCACCGGCAGCATCACGTTCAGCTCGAAGTTGCCGGACTGTCCTCCGATCATGATGGTGGAATCGTTACCGATCACCTGGGCGCAAACCATAGCCACCGACTCTTCGATCACCGGATTCACTTTACCCGGCATGATGGAAGATCCCGGCTGCAGCGCTTTGAGCTGCACCTCTCCAAGACCACTGTTGGGACCGGAGTTCATCCAGCGAAGGTCATTGGCCATTTTCATCATGCCCACAGCGATGGTTTTCAGCTGGCCGCTGGTCTCCACAGGGGCATCGATGGTGGCCTGGGCTTCAAAATGGTCCACGGCCTCTTCAAAAGTCTCACCGGTCAAATCCGACACTTTCGCTGCAAACCGCTTGCCAAACTCTTCATGGGTATTGATACCGGTACCGATGGCCGTCCCCCCCTGCGGCAGTTCCAGGAGCCGCTGCATGGCCGATTCAAGCCGTTCGACACCGAGCTGCAGCTGGCGTTCGTAACCGCCGAACTGCTGGGCTATGGTCAGCGGCATGGCATCCATCAAATGGGTCCGGCCGGTTTTCACGACATCCGCATATTCCTGCCCTTTGTCATGAAACGCCTTTCGAAGATGATCCAGCGCCGGAAGCAGCTGCTGCCTGACGGCCAGCAGTGCCGAGACCCGGATAGCGGTCGGGAAAACATCATTGGAGCTTTGACCGAAATTAACATGGTCGTTGGGATGGATCCTGACATCTGCACCGTCCAGTCCTGCAAGATGGTTGGCGCGATTGGCGATCACTTCGTTGGCATTCATATTGGTGGAGGTGCCGGAACCGGTCTGGAAGATATCGACTACAAAATGGTCATCCACCTCGCCGTCTATGACCATCTGGGAAGCCTTGACAATGTAACCGGCAACATCCTCCGGGAGTAGTCCCAGGTCCTTGTTAACCAGTGCACAGGCCTGTTTGATATATCCGATCGCCTGGATAAACGCTCTGTCAAAGCGCATGGAGCTGATTGGAAAATTCTCTTTGGCACGCTGCGTCTGTGCTGCATAAAAGGCGTCCTGAGGTACATTCACCTCGCCCATCGAATCCTTTTCAATTCGGAATTGTGTCATGATATAGGTACTTATTTATAAATATGTTATTGTAACTGGTTAATACACTGCAAGATGCAAAACGGAAATGAATTAATAATGAATCAGCGCATCCAGCGCCTCACGGACATCATCGTCATTGGGCAGAACGTAGTCCTCAAGTTGAGGTGCATACGGAATGGGGGCAAATTTGGCGGCGACTCGTTTAAGGGGTGCGTCCAGATACTCAAATGCCTGATCGGCAATCTGTGCTACGATTTCAGCGCCAAAACCCATGAATTCATAGTCCTCATGCAAAACCAGGATTCGGTTGGTCTTTTGGGCCGATTTCAGAATAGTCTCAAAATCGAGCGGCTGGATGGTCCTGATGTCGATGACCTCGATTTCCTTGCCTTTTGAGGTGTACTCTTTGGCTGCAGTCATAGCTTTTTGAACCATGGCACCGTACGTAACAATGGTGGCATCGGCCCCCTCTCTGACCACGGAAGCTTTGCCAAGCGGCACCAGATAATCGGCATCGGGCTCGGGTCTCCGTGCAAATCCCTGGCGATAGAGCATTTTGTGCTCCAGAAATACAATGGGATCGTCACTCCGGACGGCGGTTTTCAGCATGCCCTTGGCATCGGCGGCGTTACCGGGCATCACAACCTTGTATCCGGGGAAATGGGCAAATGTGGATTCGATGTTCTGGCTGTGACAAAGACCACCATGAATATAACCACCCACGGGAATGCGAATCACCATAGGGGCACTGAACTGGTTGAAAGAGCGATAGCGCAGCGAATCAATCTGGTTTTTGACCATCTCCATCGCCGGCCATATATAGTCACCGAACTGGATCTCGGCAACAGGTTTCATTCCCATTATAGCAAGCCCGCACGCCGTACCCAGAATCGAAGCCTCCGAAAGCGGGCTGTTATAACAGCGATCCCTGCCGAATGATTCGGTCAGACCCCTCGTGGCGGTAAACACCCCGCCTTTCCTGTCGGCCACATCCTGTCCGAATACCACCATATTGTCGTTGCGCTCCATCTCTTCATGCAGAGCGTGATTGATGGCGTCCACCATGACGATCGGATCACCGGAGGGCTTGCTCCGCTCATACTCCAGATCCGGCGGATGTTCCGAGAGTACATTCAGCAGAGCGTCCTCCCGTTTGGGGGATTCCTGCTTGTTACACCATTCGGTATCCTTCTCTACCTGCTCATATACTTCTTCTGCAATTTTGTCGAGTTCCCCGTCCGTGGCGATATCCGATGAAACGAGCTTTTGACGCAGCCGGTCGACAGGATCATAATACCGTTCCATTTCAATTTCTTCGGGATCCCTGTATTTGGTCGGATCGTCAGACGAGGAGTGCGGTACCAGTCGCACCACATGTGCATGTACCACCGATGGCCCCTCACCTTCCATGGCTCTTTCGGTGGCCTTCTTCATAGCGGCATGCGCGTTAAAGAAATCCGTGCCGTCAACTTCATATATCCCGAGATTCTCAAATCCGGATACCGTTTTCGATATGCATTTGTTGCTGGTCTGCTGGACCACAGGTACACTGATCGCATATTTATTGTCCTGTACAACAATCACCAGCGGCGCTTTGACAAGCGTGGACCAGTTCAACAGTTCATAAAACGCTCCCTGGGAGGTCCCGCCTTCACCGGTGGAAATATAAACTACATCGTCACGGCCCTGATTCATGGATGCCTGCGCAATGCCGAGACCGGGCAGGAAGTTGGCACCAATGGAACTTGAAACCGATACAATGTGATGCTCACGGCTGTTGAAATGTGACGGCATCTGCCGGCCGCCGGAGGGGTCGGTCATTTTGCTGAGATGGGCCGACAGGATATCGCGGGACGTAAGGCCAAATCCGACCGAAAATGCGTGATCCCGGTAGTATGGCACCGCCCAATCCTTTTTCTTTCGCAGAACATGGGCCGAAGCCAGCTGGATCGCCTCGTGGCCGGAGCATCCGACATGAAAATAACCACGGCCCTGCTTCAGTAAAATGAGCATTTTTTCATCAAGTCTCCTGACAAGCAGCATGTCCCGGTAAACCTTCATCAAATCGTCGCCGGCAAAAGAAGTTACGGGGGTAGAGCGGATTTTGAATTCCGAATCGCTGTGCACCAGCGACTGTAGCTTTGAAGGTGATTTAACAGTCATATGTCAGAATTTTCTCGAAATAATAATCCGTGGAATCTCAATCTGACTTCTAAATAAGGCAAAAAGCCAGTCTTTTACAAATGAAAACCATGGCTGACCCGAAACCATTTTTTATCTCATAATTGGGGTTGGAAGTACTAAAACCGTATTTTTCTGATAGATATACCGTCCCGGAAATCAGATGATATCCATACCATAGAGCCGATAGGTTTTTTCCCTCCGCCCACCGATCTTTTCAACGACCCGCAGGATGTTGTCATTCGTTTCAAGCAGCCAGCCCAGTTCGGCCGATGTAAATCCGCGCTTCAATCCGTGAATTATGGACTCCCTGACAAGCAACGCATAGATTCCCCGGCCCTGGAACTCCGGCAGCACCCCCATAAGGGCGGTTCGCGCGGAGTCGATCTTGCGGCGATGCCAGAGCAGTTTGAATATGCCGGTGGGAAACAGTGTTCCGTCCATCTTGTCAAATACCTGGTTATAGTCGGGCAGCGATATGGAGAAAGCCACCGGCTTGCCATCCACCTCGGCAATATGGGCGATATTGGTATCGATGATCTGCCGCAGTTCTTTTGCCAGGTGATCGATCACCTCTTTATCCACTTCATAAAAGCCCCAGTTCTTTTCCCAGGCCTTGTTGAAAATCTCGTGGATGATCTTCGTCTCCCTCTTGAATTTTCTCAAATTTACAGGACGTATCGTCAGATTGGGCAGCCGCTGCTTTACAATATTATAGGCGCGATCCATCCGGTCCATGGCCACGGTATCTTTGTCCACTTTATAGGCAAACAGATCCATCTCTTTCACAAGTCCCGCCTTGTTTATCAGCCGGTCGTACCAGGGCTTTGAGTGCGGCATCATGATGGCGGGACGATATTCAAAACCGTCAATCTGAATACCGATTTCATCCAGAAGACCGGGACTCATGGGTCCGAGTAACTTGTTGCAACCCCGGTCTTTCAGCCAATCCCGTACCACTTTGAACAGCAAGTCGGCAATCATCTGATTGTCGATGCACTCGAAAAACCCGAAAAAACCGGCATTGGTTTTGTTATACCTGTTGTAGGCATGATTGTGAATAGCTGCGACACGCCCGACCACATCACCGTTCCGGGTAGCCAGAAACATTGCGATATCGGCATCCTTGTAAAACGGATTCTTTTGGGTGTCGATGAGATCTTTCTGCTGCATTTTCAGCGGGGGGACCCAGACGGGATCATCGGCGTAATGTTGATACGGGAACTCCAGAAACGCGTTCCGTTCCTCTTCCGTTGACACATAACTCACACCCTGCAGATCTTTCACTGCCTCCCGTTTTTCTTCAATAATATTTTCCACAGATTACACCTCAATAAGAGAACAACCGTTGCGGTCAATAATGCCACGCCTTATTCCCACTTTCCGGAAGGCATCGAGAATAATGTCCAGTTGTTCATTGGTATGTGTTGCCATATAGCTGGTCCGGATCAGGGACTGGCCGCGCGGCACCGCCGGAGGGACAACGGCATTGGCGTACACCCCCTCTTCAAACAGTTCGCGCCAGAACTTCAGACAATCCATGAGGTCCCCGATCACAACCGGTATAATGGGTGATTCGCTGGTCCAGATATTAAAACCCAGTTCTTCCAGCCCGTTACGCATATAGTTGGATATCTCCTCCAGCCGTATGAGCCGCCAGTTCTCCTCCTGCAACACTTCAAGCGCCTTAAGTACGGTTGCTACATTGGCCGGGGGCATGGAAGCGCTGAATATATGGGCCGGAGAGTGGTGCCGGATATACTCAATAACCGGGCGGTCTCCCACCAGAAATCCGCCAAGGGAGGCGAATGACTTGGAAAAGGTACCGCTGATCAGATCCACCTCCCCGAGCAGATCGAATGCGGACGCAGAGCCCCGGCCTCCTTCACCAAGAACCCCGATGGCGTGGGCGTCATCAAGATAAAGGCGGGCATTGAATTCTCTGGCCAGTGCAAGAAGTTCGGGCACTTTGGCCAGCGTCCCCGACATGGAAAAAACACCGTCACTGACAATAATCTTGCCGGTTGAAGCATCTTCGCGTTCCAGCATTTTTCGCAAATGGCCCATATCGTTGTGGTGGTAGCGAACCGTCCGTGCGTTGGAGCTGAGCGTCCCGACCACTATACAGGCATGGTTGTCCTTGTCCGAGAAAATGACATCATTACGACCGGCTATCGTCTGGATGGAGCCCTCGTTGGTCTGATAACCTGTACTGAAAAGGACACAGTTCTCCTTCCGCATGAAGGCCGCCAGCTTATCCTCCAGCTCGAGATGCAGGTCCAGGGTACCATTCAAATACCGGGAGCCGGTGCACCCTGTTCCGTATTTGCTGATGGCCTTCTGGGCCGCCTCCATAAGGCGGTGATCATTGGTCAGACCCAGATAGTTATTGGATCCGGCCATGATGACTTCTTTTCCTTCAATAACGACCACATTGCCATCGGTATCTGTAAGCGGCTTGAAATAGGGATACAGACCTTGAGCCTTGACCTCATCGGCAGCGGTAAACTGATAAGCCTTGGAGAAAATATCAGCTTTATTAATACTTTGGTCGGTTTTAGCCATTTAGCATGTTTTCTTTTTGGCTCTGCGAATCGTTAAAAATAACCATATTTGGGATTACTCTGCAATAATTTCTCAAAATAGACTACAACTATCCGAAACTTAAAAAATTGGAACCGAATCCACATTTTTGGTTATCGAATCACCAAAAACCTACTCATTTGGTCCTGTTCCGAAGGACTAAAAATAACAAAAAACCGGTCATTCGCCAGATTATCGATCTGCTTCCCAGACATATTCTACGGCAGGGCATACAAAATACCAAACCGACAAGTACTTCCACATATATAAAACTTACGATCAGTTGGTTGCCTTATTGTTCGGACAGCTAAAGGCGGCATCAAAGCACAAAACACCTTTGTTACGCGTATTAAGGAAAATACCGTCTGCCGGTCCGAAGAAAAGCTGGAGCTGCTACAACGCGTCAAAGCAAAGGGCAAAACAGCTGTGCTCCTTAAAGATGAAGATAATCTGGAAATAATTCTGTTGAATTGATAATAAAAAATGAATTATTTCAAGTAGCACCGTTAAGTTACCTGTTACTAAAAAACCGAAGAATTTCCGGTTTAGGATCAGTAACTCTATCCCAAAAATCAGTGTGTATGCATGTTGAGGAATGTTTTGAAAAAGGATTCAAAAACTTTTTTTTATAATGATTCATTGCGCTTCTTCCTATTAAATAAATACACCTATTATACTCACGTCTGCTTATTGAGTGGCCGAGAGCTGCCAGGCAGTACAATTCAGTAAAATCAATCCCGGCTGCTTTCGCCCCTGAAAGTGAAACCCAAAATCGGGCGTTAAAATCAATCGGTTTTGGGTGCCCGTCTTTTTTATCCAGACAATAATCCAGATTTGCCAATCCACTATACCCTGAGAGCTCAACCAGCTTACGCGTTGTTTTATATATCTCGTTGTGCTCGATAAACTCCATGGCGGTAGAAAAGTTAAAGCCAACTTTTCTTACGCGTTGTTTTATATATCTCGTTGTGCTCGATAAACTCCATGGCGGTAGAAAAGTTAAAGCCAACTTT
>SLOL01000089.1 GCA_007132495.1 Balneolales bacterium | reverse complement strand
GTGCGCAGTGTCGTGCCCACAAGCGGATGGGACTCATCGTCCGGATAAGAAGCCTCACCTTCAAACGTCTCACCGCACAAAGTTGACAGATTTTCAAAGAAAGCGGCCTGCTGAGTCGCATGTTCGGCTTCTTCAGCTAAATCTGTGGTTTCTACAGGATCTGCAGGTTGACCGTCGTCTGAACAGGACTGAATAAAGATTACAGACAGAAAACAGAATACAGAAAACAGAATACAGGGGGCGTTTGACATTGTGAATTGAAATTTTAAAAAGGTGAATGGCATGACCGGGCTGACGCCCGGGACACACCGTCGTATGATTAAATATGGTCATGGACAAACCAGGTGGCCTTGTAAATCGTAAACTTTTAACACATAAATGGCAATGGTGCCCAAATGACGGCATCCGGTATGTTAGCGCGGCTTGTACCCCGTTACATTGAACGGCATCCGATAGACCAGATCATTGGAGGTAATATAAAGAATGTTGTCATTTTCGCCGCCCCACTCCAGATTGGAGATGGACTGTTCGAAGCCGATATCTCTCAGGTGATTTCCTTCGGCGTCGAAGATGGTCAGTCCGGCCGGACCGGTGGTGTAAAGCCTGCCGTCGAGATCGACCACCATGCCGTCGGCCGCGCCTCCGTCACCCCAGGGTCCTACACTGGCAAACGGCCGCGCATTGGTGACATTTCCATCTCCATCCACATCAAAGACGGTAATATCACCGGTCTCCGAATCATTGACATAGAGCCTGCTTTCGTCCGGAGACAGAATGATGCCGTTCGGATAGTCAAATTCATCGTATATCAGGGTAAGTTCCCCATCGGGTGATAACCGGTAGACCCCGCTGAAATCCAGCTCCCGGTCTTCCTCCTCCACACCGAACGGCGGATCCGTGAAATAGATCGAATTGTCGGAGCGCACGGTCAGATCATTGGGGCTGTTGAGGCGATTGCCCTCGTAATGATCCACAACCACTTCCAGATCTCTGTCAGCGGTAATCCGGGACAGGCGACCGGCATGCTGGGCCAGAATGATATTTCCGTCGATATCGGCCTGAATACCGTTGGAATTGCCGGAAGGCTCCAGAAAGACTTCGGACTCCCGGCCGGGAATCCAGCGGTAGACCCGGTTGGCCGGGATGTCGCTGAACAGCAGATATCCATCAGGATGCCAGTAAGGCCCTTCGGTAAATTCATGCCCCGTCGAAATGATCTCCGGTTGGGCGTCATCGTCAATAATGCCGGTTTCCCGCTCTCCGCATGCCGTGATAAGGGGAAGTCCGATCAATACCAAAAAGCAGATTTTGAGATAGTTCATAACCATTCCGTTTTGAAGTGCAAAATTAAAGTGCTAATTGAAGTGCCTATTGCAGGTCAAATTGAAGTACAGTTTGAAGTACAGTTTGAAGTTCAGATTGAAGTGCAAAATTGAAGTGCATATTCAAGTTCAAATTAAAGTGCCTATTGAAGTTTAACATTCAACTAATTCCGAAGCCGGTCGAACACTCCTTCCAAAACATCGCGACCCGCATCCCGGGCACGATCCTGCAGGTGCTGTTCCACCAGATCGCGGATTCGCTCGTTATCCAGCCCCGGACGGGGATTTTCGGAAGTACCGCGGATTGTGGCGGGCAGTACCAGATTTCCGTCTTCCCGTCGCAGCGCTTCGACACCTTCGCTCGGTATCGTGCTCCCCAGCCGGCCGGCCCATTCACCCGGCAGGACGATCTCGGCACGGTAATCCAGTTCATCATCGATGAGGTTCTGGGTGCCCGACATATTCAAACCGATCTGCCGGCTGGTCAGATTGAAATCATCCAGTTCCATAATTCCGTCCTCGATATTATAGACAGCCGTCCAGGAATCCAGTGCCAGGTCACGGAGGTCATCGATCCCCAGCAGACCGGCCATGGCGGTCTGGACCGGGTGACCCGCCACACGCGCCTCTTCCATGCCGAAGTCGCCGGAAGCAAACAAGACCTCCATATCCATCTCCAGATATTCATCAAATTCGACATAAAAATCGGTGGTGGCGCTGAAATCGGCCTGAACATGGTCGGCCAGATTCACCCGGCCGCCGAAGTCCATCTGTGAAAACAGCTCTTCAACCCGCATCTTGTCCAGATTGCCGGCAAAGGTGAATGCCGTGTGATCGGGAGCCAGGACATCCCAGCGGAAGCTGCCATCCATGGTTCCGTCGAAAATGGCCAGTTCGGCATGGTCCGAGCCGATATGGTGAGGGGTCATCTCCACCGTCCCCCGAACGTCGGTGGCCTCCATCCCGAAGAACTGGAGCCGGCTGATTTCCGCGTCAAATTGACCGGCAAGATTGGGGAGAAATGCTTCAAACGGTTCGGGGTCTTCAGGGACATCTTCAAAATCCATAAACTCATCGGAGTTGAAGAAATCGGACCGGAACCTGCCGTTAAAACCTGCCGGATCGGCTTCATCGGGCTCGTACATCAGCGCCCGGTAATCCCGGATGGTACCGGCAACAAAATAGTCGGATTCGCCGAAATAGAAGGTGATCTCATCGGCATTAACATCATCCCCGCTGAACTGCAGAGTCCCGTTCAGTTCCGTGAGCGGCAAGAGGAGATCCGGCGATTCCATATGCACATCCGAGGCTACGACCGAGCCGTCGACCCGGACCGCCTCAAGGTCATCAACACGCCCATAAATCCGGGCACCGGAATCGATTTCACCACTCATCACCAGGCCGAACTCCTCCTCAAGCGGATAATAGGCGTTCATCTCACCGAGCGCCAGCAGTCCGTTGATGGTCAGGTCGAAAGCGGCCGAATCTTCCATATAGTCGGTCACTTCCCCGGACATTGAAAACCGGTTGGTACCGGACCGGACCCGGGCATCGGTAATGGTCACTGTCTGTTCGTTGGCCCGTACAACCGCCGTCAGCTCTTCAATGGCCTGATCGATCTGATGATAGGCGATGTACCCGTCAGCCAGTTCGAACTCCACCGAAAAAGAGGCGTTTTCGGGATCCTCCACCAGGCCGTTTGCCGATCCGCTGAGGGTGATCATGCCGCGCATGTCGAGGGTATCCGTATCGATCGGATAGTATTCGTCTATTGTGGCCAGATCCAGTGTGACATCACCGGATGCCGCAAAAGTGGCGGTTTCAAGATCCAGCGGAGAGGTGACGCTGCCGGTGATGCTGAAATAGTTGTCGGACGAGCGGGCGGTGGCGCTGGTGATGCTCACCTCTTCATGGGTTGCATGCATTTCCACGGCGATATCCTCTACAGGTCGTGCTACTTCAGCATGTACAATACGTCCGCCGGACAGCACGGCCCGCACATCAAATCCGGCCTCCTCCGGATTCCAAAGCGCTCCGTCCGCCTCGGCATTGATTTCTATGAGGCCCGCCAGCTCCCGGATATCAAACTCATCCAGCGGTACATATCTTCCGGCGGTGGAAAGATCGGCGTTCATGGTGCCGCTGAACGAAAACAGCGCCGCCTCATCCAGCGGATCACGGATTTCACCGGAAGCGGAGAGTCGCGTTTCGCCGGCGGTTGCCTCCAACGTTTCGATAACCACCAGGTCGTTATCCGCGCGGGCGGTCAATGTGATGCCGGATATCCGCTCGGGGACATCACTGTGATGTATGAAACCGTCCACAATGGCTGCGCGGGCCTCGAAAGCCGGAACCTCCTCCTCGCTGATCCGGCCCTGCAGGGAGACGGTCAGGTCCAGCTCTCCGCCGGTATCCAGGTCGGCGATATACGCTTCATAATCGGGTGGAACCAGATCGAGCAGGGCGCCGAAATCATCCGATTCAGAGGCGATTCCAAGATCCACTAACGGCTCACCATCGCCCCAATCCGAGATATTGCCTTCGAGCGTCAGGCCGAGTCCGTGCAGATTCAGCCGGCCATCCATCAGGTTGAGATTTTCGCCGGGGAGATCAAGAACGGACGTCTGCGTGAGGTGAAAACCGAGTCCGGTAACCAGGCGCTGCCCCTCCAGGGTGATGTCCAAACTTCCCAGGGTAATATCCATGGTGCTCTCCAGTACTTCGGTGAAGCGGAGCGAGCTGCGGATATCCAGCTCCGACAGCTGCACGACGGTTTCGGCAGCGTGATCGATCATTCCGAAAGCGGCATTGGTGATGATCACTTCAGAGAGTTCCAGATCCATCAGGGCATCGGGATCCATCGGGTCCACCGGTTCGTCATCGGGTACCTCCGGCAGAAAATCATCCAGGTTGGTAGTCCCGTCCTCATAGACGATATAGGTAAAATCGGGACCGTCAATCTGCAGGAGGTGGATGCTCACTTCACTACGAAGGAGCGGAAAGATGTTGAGCGAAAGCAGGAGTCCGTCCATGCTTGCCAGCTTCTCCTCAACCGGATCAGGCACCACGAGTCCATCGATAACCAACCCGAACCGTGGAAACGTCCGGAACAAGGTATAGGAGATGTGTTCGACCTGGACATCGCGACCGGTAAGCTCCCGGACCTCCGGCAGGATCATGGTACGAAGCCGCTCATCCGTCAGATAGAGCGACAAACCGCCGATCAATATGATGAAGATCAGCAGGATAATCCCTAAAACCCATATAAGTTTTTTCATCTGTTTAAATTATATGTATCACAATGTCATCCAGCTCAAGCTGATTGATTATGGCGACTTCCTCCGCGTCGATGCCCATGGGCAGCGGATCGGGCAGAAAGTTTTGAAAGGGGCCGGGCTGATCCACACGAATGACTTCCAGCCGGACCGGCTGCACATTCAGAATCTCCGGGTCGGTCAGTTCATCAAATGAACGTGTGACAGTTGCGAAGGCGGTTTCAAACCCGTCGAAATCTTCGACCGCCGTATAATTTATGAAGCGATAGATTCGGTCATCGTAGTCAACCGCATAAATCAGGGCGCCAAGGTCGCCGGCGTCCTGCTGGATGGTGCAGGCTCCCGCAAATAGGAGGAAAATCAGAAGAAAGGCGAGATTTCTGCTTGAGCTTGACATGGCTTGCTCCAAAGACAAAGGTTGAAGTAACAAGTACATCCTCAAAGTAATAATATACCGCAAGTTGACCAATTCTAACTTGAAAAATTCCGTATCTGTCCCAAATGTGCTTTTTTTAGGCATGGTATTTCTGTACTTTGAAATCTACAGTAATAACAACAGGTTGTGTACAGCTGTTTTTTGTTGATTTACACAGGTTGCTATTTGTCCATGCTGCCTGATAATCTCAAAGGGATTTGCTTATGCGAATTAAAAGAAAAGATTTCTTAAAAAGCCTGGGACTGGGTGCTGTCGGAACCCTGGCCGGAGGTGGACTGAAACAAAGCCTGGGGAGCCACCTGCTAACCGACTCCGTAGAAACAGGAACCATTTCCAAAAGGAAACTGGGGAAAAACGGGCTGGAGGCGTCCGTGCTTTGCCTCGGAGCCGGAAGCCGGTTTACAAATGAGAACTTTCTTCCTGCCCAGGAACGGGAAGAATATCTGTTTTATGCCTTTGACAAGGGGGTGAACTACCTGGATACGGCCAGAAATTACGGTCCCAGTGAACAGAT
>SLOL01000029.1 GCA_007132495.1 Balneolales bacterium | reverse complement strand
CAGTGAAATCCCGGTATCCTCGATCCGGATCGATTCGAAACTGTTGTCCCTGGCATTATCAGTAATGACCAGGGCGGTGTCGTTTTCCGTGGTCCAAAGATCCAGGAAGGAGCTGTTCGTTACATTCCGGACAAAAACACCGGTCTCGCTGCCGGATACCTGCACGTCCGACAAAGTTCCGTTTTCCAGGCCGTGAAACTCCACGCCGGTGTGCCAGCCGTCTACGGTCAGATTGGTGACACTCACATTCTCCAAATCCAACCGGCCTCCGTACACCTCCACGCCGTGTGTCGATGTTTCGTCAGAATCGAGCCGCGTTATGGAGTGTCCGTTTCCATCCAGCGTGACATCACTCACGGAGATTCGAATGCAGGTCGATTCATGCTCCAGATCGGCCTTGAGCTCGTAGCTGCCCGGCTGAATGATATCCAGGCATTCGGTGATTTCCGGAGACGGCTCGACCTCGTCTTTCTCGATCCACGGATCAAACAGCACATCCTCATCCACCGAATCCCCGCTGCCGTCGGCCACGGTTCCGGTTTCCGGATCCTGAACCCCGCCGCCCGGCCCGGAATTGCTGCCCCACCAATTCTCCCGGGCATCCAGGTTGGGGGCACTGAAGGAGCCGTCGTACAGGAGTCCGTTGCCGTTGCCGGCAATGTCGTTCCGGCTGATCTCTACGTCCCCGGCATCGGCATTAGCTTCGACCAGCAGGCCGGCGCCGGTATTGTTCATGAAACGGTTTTCGGTGACCGAGACCTCCGCCAGAGAGCCTGTTGAAAATCCGGCCTGCCCGACCTGGAAGCCGGTTTCGTTGCCGTTCAGCTCATTGTTGTGGACCTTCAGTCCGCTGCCGCCGTTTTTCATCTGCACATAGAGTCCGGCCATACTGTTTCCGCTGGCGTCATTGGCGCCGACACTGACCGTATCGCTGTTTTCGATCCGTATGCCATGCCGCTGACTGCCGGACACGATATTACCGGAGAAGGAGAGATGATCGGAATACAGCGCGCTGAATCCATTCCAGGTCTGGTTGGAAAAGTCACCATTGGAAACGGTGATACTGTCGCTGAAGGCCAGTTGAATTCCTGTGGCGACGCCGGCGTAATCTTTGTCGTCAAGGACGGTCCCGGTCGCGTTCACCAGAATAACCTGCCGGGCATCGGCCGGGATGACGGGATCATCCACACCGTCGGCATAGAAGACCACCCCGTCAGCCAGATCATTATCCCCGAAGGGATGCTGGAAGTGCACCGGCTGATCGCCCTCAAGAATGACGCCGGTCTCAAAGGTATTGTTTGCTACAGTGACCTGTTCGGACGCTATCAGCTTCAGATCCGTGCGGTTTCCGGATGCCGTAGTGCCGCTGACGGTGACCTGTTTGGTTCCGTCATCAAGCACAATACCGTGCAGTTCACTATTCGTAACCGTTTGGCTGGAGATGGTGACCAGTTCGGATCCGGTCACGTAAATGCCGGTGTACGTGTTGTCTTCCAGGGTGTTATTCAACAACTCGACCTCCGAGACATGGGAAAGCCGGATTCCGGCATTGTCCAGATCCTGTGACATGCTTGCGGTAAGCGATACCTGATTGTCCTGGACCAGGATATTGTCGGCGACAATCCATATGCCGGCTCCGTTGTTGCCCGATACCGCATTGCTGGTTACTTCAGAGTCCGGCGAGCCGATCACAATCCCCATGTATGCATTGTTATTGGTGGTGTTCCCGTCCACAAAAATTTCGAAAGTCTCGAAACTTGCCGTGGTAATGCCCCGCTCGCCGTTGTTGTTTGCGGTGTTGTTGGCGATGGTGACGTTGTTGTTGTGTTCCCCGATGTTGATGCCGTTTCGGGTGCTTTCGGTTATGACGTTGCCGCTGATCAGCAATCCATTGGACTGCGTGACAGCCACTCCGTGATTCCCGTTTCCGTCAAGCATGTTTTCGATAATGCCGGTGTCGTTGGCAAACGAGCTGTTTTCAATCAGTATACCCGTTGATTCATTGTTGTGGATCTGATTGTCGGAGATTGAGGCGTGATCTCCTCCATCCGTAAAAATTCCCCAGATGCCGTTCTCCTCTATCGCATTGTTAGTCACCACGCTGTTCTCCGAGTTGAACAGTTTGATGCCGTGCCTGGCGTTCCGGGAGGTTGTATTGTTGTCGATGGTTACCTCACCGGAGCGGAAAATGGAGATCCCTTTCAGCCAGGCATTGTCGGTGACGATGTTACCGGTCAGCTCGGCGTTGTCGGAGTCCCAGACGTTTATCATCCCCCGCCGCAAATGGGAGTCAAAGCCGGTAGTGTAAGGGTGTTCGAAGTTAGCGATGGTATTATTGGATATGACCGCTCCCCCGCTGTAGGCGACCTGTATGGGTGCGATGACATCATCGAAGCTGTAACCGCTGATGGCGACATTTTCGGAATCAAAAATAATGATCTGTCCGGCATCGGCGGGTATGGACGGATTGTTCGCGCCATTGGCATAGAATACCGGTTTTACCTCATCAAGCTCGCTGTTATCCAGGATGTGAAGCTCATTGTTATCCACGGTATGATCAAAATGGGAGGTGAGCGTGCCGTAAAAAACCAGCCCCTTTTCCATGGTGTTGTTCGAGATGGTACCGCTGTTGGATGAGACGATATCAATGTCTTTGCCATGACCGGAGAGCTGGTTGCCGGTTACCGTGAATGTGGAGGAGCTTTCGATCCGCAATCCGGTGTGATTTGAATCGGTGAAAGTGTTGTCCGTGACCTCGATGGTATTCGACCCGATGATGAGCAGTCCGTGGCGTGCCGTTTGCTGGGTGCCATGGTTGTGGAAAGTGTTGTTATGGAAAGTCAGCTCCTGGGAGCTTTCGGCAACCACGCCGTCCCGGAAATGGTTTTCGATGGAGGAATTGCGCATTTCCACATCGGAGGAATTCAGGATCTCAAGTCCGTCGCTGTTGCCCGGGGCTGCGGACATGGTGACATCATCCATCAGGACGCCGGAGGACTGGCTGATCCGCACGGGAGCGTCCCAGTATTCGGATATCGTACTGTTGAGTATGGAAACCGTGTTGGCCTCGAACATGGAGACGCCCCGGGTCAGTGACTCGAAATGGTTGTCAGAAATAGTGATCTGCCCGGACTGTGACCCGATGTTTACTCCGGCCGAACTACCTCCGCTCACATGGGTTATCTGGTTGCCGCTGATTTCGACATCCGATGTACCGTTGATCCGGACGCCCGAATTGAGGCTGCCGGATCCGATGTCGGTAATGATGTTGCCGGTAATGGCTGTACCCGGCGAGTTTTGGATCCATACGCCATAGTCCCGGAACCCCTGGATGGTCAGCCCTTCGATGGTTACGTTGGAGGCATCGGAAATCGTGATGCCGTTATCGGCATTGTAATCTCCGTTTATGATCACCTCGTCCTGGTCGTTTTCCGTTCTCAGATGAATACCGTCAAGGCCGATGGACAGCGCTTCTTCATAGGTGCCGGCTTCCACACAAATGGTCTGGTCCGCCGACGCCGCGTCGAGCGCATCCTGGATGGAGCTGCCGCTTGCCACCGTATGGTCACAGGTTTCGGAAGCGGGAGCCGGGGAGTCATCTGCCAATGCGGAAGAAACAGGAAGAACAGACAGGAAGACAACCCATAGAATCGTTGGATAGAGCCGGGAAACAGCCTGGTAGTTCCGGAGAACGGTCGGACACTTCCTCATAACGGCCGTATAGTTGCGGAGTACCGTCATGTAGTTGCAAGGAACCGTCAGGTACTTGCGGAGAGCGGTCAGATAATGCCGGGAAACAGCCTCATAATGCCGGAGGCCGGATGGATAGAGAAGTCTCATGGTCGGATATTCTTTGATAGAATGCATGGCTGTGAAATTTTGTTTGATCGCTTAGATGATAAAGCCGGGCGCGTGAAACTTGTTGGCAAAACCGGGCGCGTGAAACATCAATGACAAAATTCTCTACTCAGGTGGCGGGGTGCCGCTGAGTGCCATACCCTGTTATTGATATTCCAGTTAGGCGAAAATTCCTTATTAACATATTATTACATTTTTTAAATAGCAAGTGACGGTATCGATAAGTCGCAATTTCATTAGCGGGGAGAAACAGGTATTTCGGAAATGTTTTTCCTATTTTTGGCCTTCTTGTTTTTCCCGGCAGGCTGAATCACTTACCGGACGGCGTTCATGATCCCTTTGGCCCATAATGTTATCTATACCTGATTATCCAACCATGTTCTGGCTGGCGGCTACGGCGGCCGTGCTGCTGGTGGGTATTTCCAAAGGTGGTTTCGGCTCCGCCATTGGGGTGGCTGCCACGCCGATCATCGCCCTGACCATCTCCGCCGCCGAAGCAGCTGCTCTGCTGCTGCCGCTGTTGCTGGTGGCGGACGCTTTTGCCGTGCGCCAATACGCCCACCGGTTCGATAAAACAAACCTGATCCACCTGCTCCCCGGCGCATTGGCCGGAATCGTCCTCGGATGGTTCTTTTTCGGCTACTTCAGCGACAATGAACGTATTCTCAAGCTGGGTATCGGCATCCTGGCCCTGGGTTTTGTCCTGTTTCAGCTCTTCCGGGCCATTCTGCTGGGCTCGATCAGCCGGCGCCCGCCGAATACCGGTCAGGGTGTATTCTGGGGAGCCGTGGCAGGCTTCACCTCGACCCTTGCTCATGTCGGAGGTCCGCCGGTGGTGATGCATTTGCTGCCTCAAAAACTGCCCAGGGACATCTTTGTAGGCACCACGGTCATCTTTTTCACGACCATCAACCTGGTCAAACTGATACCCTACAGCCAGCTCGGACTGCTGCGGGTGGGCAATCTCTCGGTTATCCTGATTCTCGCGCCCCTGGCCTATATCGGGGTGAAAATTGGCGTGATGCTCAACCGGAAGTTTACCGACCTCTGGTTCAACCGGGTTATCTATTTTGTGCTGACCATTACCGCCATACAACTGATCGCCGGACAGAATATCCTTCATCTGCTATTCTGATGGTATTTATCGGGATTGTAAGGCAATTTGTCCGATAGTCTGCTCGTATTTGCCGTATTCGACAGCACAAAGCCGGCAGCATAAGGTCGGAAGTATAAGGCCGGCAGCTCAAGGCCGGCAGCACAAGGCCGGAAGCCTAAGGTCGGCAGCAAAAAGCCGGCAGCATCAATCTCCGGTTATCCAAAGGCTCTGGCCGTCTCCAGGTTTTCGTCCAGGACTTTCTTCCAGCCTCTGTCACCGATTCCCTCATTGGAATGCGAAATGATGCCGGAGGTAAACTGCCGGTCCAGAACTTCCTTGTACGCTTCCCGTGCACTGCCCTCCGGCCATTGTCCTTCAAATATGCGAGCCACCTTAATGGCGGAGGCGGTCGCTCCCAGAGCCCGGACATCCGAAATAATCGGGCGGAAGTCTTCGAAATCGGAGCAGACACTAAGCACAAGATGATCCAGATCAAACCGGTCGACCAGGGCGATGGCCAGATCATGGCTGACAGCACCGTGACTCGAAAATCCGATATTGCCGACCGCTCCCTGCTCCCTCAGCTCCAACAGTGTCTCAAAAGCCTCGACATTTCCAT
>SLOL01000066.1 GCA_007132495.1 Balneolales bacterium | reverse complement strand
CGGGGATCGCGGAGCTTCCGGCGATCGCGGAGATCACGGGGATTTTTATGATGTGGACCCGGCTCCTGTCAACCCCAACGCATCCGGGGAGGTTCACGAACTGATGCAGTACCTCGCCGGAATCTATGGTGAGTACACGCTGTCGGGGCAAATGGATCTCACATGGGAGGACAGTGTGGACATGATAGACCGTGTGTATCAGGCCGTCGGCAAGTATCCGGCTCTGATGGGATACGACTTTATGAATTATCATCGTGAGGATCTGGACGGCGGAAGCGGTCTTGAGCAGGTAGAGGAAGCAATCGAATGGTGGAATGCCGGCGGACTGGTAACCTTTTGCTGGCACTGGCGTGATCCGAGCCTCGAAACCATCGCTTTTTATACCGACCGGACCGATTTTCGCCCCGATCTGGACGACCCGGAGGTCCGCGAACAGATTCTGGCCGATATAGACCTCATTGCTGAAGATCTCCGTGATCTGGAGGAGGCCGGCGTACCGGTCCTCTGGCGTCCGCTCCACGAAGCCTCGGGCGGATGGTTCTGGTGGGGAGCATCCGGGCCCGAAGCGTTTATCGATCTGTGGAAGTTGATGATCGATCGTCTGCAGGATCACCATGAACTGACCAATCTCATCTGGGTCTATAACGGCCAGCACCCCGACTGGTATCCCGGCGACGAGTATGTCGATATCATCGGCGAGGATCCTTATGTCGATCCGGAAGAGACCGCAGCCGGGACTGTCCACTACCGCGGCAGTTATGCGGATCGGTTTATGGAAGCGGCTCTGACACCGGGAGAACCGAAGATGGTCGCCATGACCGAAAACGGCACCATGCCACACCCCGACAGTATGCACGTCGACAACGCTGTCTGGCTTTGGTTCAAGACCTGGAACGACGGCCGTGAACCCGAAGGGGAGAATGCCTTCTTCAGCGGAGAACACTGGAATCCACAGCAGCACAAAATTGAGGTCTACCACCATCCGCGCGTGCTCACGCTCCAGGATGTGGCCAGAGATTTTCATGGTACAGTAGGCCCACAGATTGACAATATCGCTCCAGCACCGTTCGATTAATGTGGATCCGATGGCACATAAATACCCCGGTATTTCTCCGTAGGTGTACGCCCTGTGTAACCCATTGATTTTTATTGACCCCGACGGAGGATCCATCAGGATTTTAACCCCGGCCGGAACAAATTCCGCCTCTATTGCGACAATAGCAATGCCAGCCACTGACCATCGCCCGGGGCCTGAAGCGCAATCGTTTGCGAGTTGTTCAGTGAAAGAGTTTGTACAACCTTCTCACCGTCGTCGTTGCGGTACCATCCGGAGGCGAATATATCCAGCCACCGCAGCTCCCATTCGCCTTCCGAACCGGACATGTCCAGTTCCACGCTGCCGCCGTTGGTGTAATAAACCGCATACTGTCGGCCGGGTTCGGCCAGGGCATAAGCTTCGTTCGGATCACGGTTACCGAGCAGGTGGTTGGCCGGTTCGGCCGTGAAGACATGAAACCGCTCGGTGAACAGGCTCATGCTCTTGATATGAGTGCGGGCCAGTTCGCTTAACCCGATGCCGAAATAATGAGGTTCGGGACCCTCCCGGTGAAACCGGACACTGGCCGATCCGGCAAACACATTGCGCCAGAAACGCCGCGTCCCTTCCTCGGCGCTGGTGGTCCAGGCCGGCCGGCCACCGTAAATCTTCACATTACTCAGAGGTTTGGGCTGGTCCAGGATCTGTTCTCGGATCTCCATCAACCGGTCGTAGTGCACCTGGTCATTGACATTGTTGTTGTTTTGCGACACCTCGAAAAAGTCGAAGTTCTCCCGGTCGTGCAGCAGCCGGCGGTGATCTTCGGTCTGCAGATCGGTGCTGTAGCGCATATCGGCCAGATAGACTTCCCGGTCCTGTTGCCGGGCGTGGTCCCGAATGAAATTGGCCCAGTAGACACCCCACTCGGGATGTTCACCGGTTTCGTTGTTCATGCAGTAGATCACATTGGGATAGCGCAGGGTGATCGAAAGGATTTTCTCCACGAAACGCTCCTGATACCGGCGGACTACCGGGATGTCTTCCAGTTCGGGAACCGTATGGAAAAACAGGTGATCGGAGGGCTGACCGGCCGGAAATCCCTCGATTTCGGTGTCCAGACGCGATTCCTCCGGCGTGTAGTTGATATTCAGGGCAGGATTGTAGGGGTTGCTCTCCCATCCTACATTCGGACCGTGGCTCAGCTCTGCTTCGGACTGGAAATAGTCCCAGGGATCCCATACCTCGATCTGAATGATGATATCCCTTTCGGCGCTCATGGCGACCAGATTTTCGAATCGCTCCCAGTATTCGGGATCCCATTGTTCCAGATCGTACCGGCCGTCTTCAAGCTGAAGGAAAGGCCAGGGATTTCCCGGGTTCCTGCTGCTCATGGTATTCCGGATATAGTTGCCCCCGTTTGCCATGAGCGTGTCCAGATGTGCTTCGAGGCCTTCGGGATGATTGAACAGATTGTCTTCACGCGATCCGCCCACCAGCAATACCGGTTTGCCGTCGTACTCCCAGTAAAACGGATTGGCCTCATGGATGGCGATGGGACGGACGTCATGGGCTTCGGCGTGAGCGTCCGGGTCTGCAGGGTCAGGCCGGTCGCAACCGGCCGGGACCACGGCAAGTGACGGTAATAGGAATAGCAGAGCCGCAGAAAGCCACGAAAGCGGCAGAGACGGAGGGAGAGACGGAGGAGAGGGGGTTGGGAATCGAGTAAGAAGGTTCATGACTTATGCCATATTGGAGTTATTCAGGATGGTTTGATACGAGAATATTTGACCGGAAGTGTGCTTGCCGGCAGGTATGAATCTGCACAAATTTTGAAACTTTTGTATGGATCGTACTTTCTCAGAGGTGACTCAGAGGTGTCTCTGAAGCACACCGGACCGCCACCTATTCCAGCGAAATATCCTGCTGTCCGCTGCGAAGCCGGACCTCCCGGCCGTTCCACAGAAATCGCCCGTCGAGTCCTTCAGGCAGTTCCACCGTCCCGCTGATTGCGTCCCCGTCCACTTCGAAAGATACATGGATTTCGCCTTTCGGATGGGGCATGACCGCATCCACCCACTCCAGATAGCCGGGTTTGGGTTCGATGCGCACCGAGGCAAAACCCGGGGCATCCGGACGGATACCGGCGACCGAGGCCAGGAAGTCGTAGTTGGGGCTGGAACTCCAGGCATGAGCATCCGACCGTGACGGTTCGGGATGTTCGGGGAAGGTGGTCATGCCGAGCGCCAGGGCGTCGTACCACGGGTCGAGGTGGTCCAGATATTCATTGCCCATGCCGGCGTGACGCATGGCGCGGAACAGATAGAACCGGAAGTAATAGGTAGCCTGAACCAGCCGGTCGTCGGCCAGGATCCGGCGCATCAGGTCTTCCTGAATCCCGGAAGGTACCTTATGCTGATTTTCATCCGGCGTCACCTTATTCTGTTTAACCTCCGTCGAACCCGGATCTGATTTTTTATCCGGCGGCACCAGGTCGGTCAGGATGGCCAGAATGTTGGCGTGCTGGCTGAACCGGTCGTGGGCCGGAGTGTCGGCCATCATCTGACGTTCGGTATTCCAGCCGTGTTCGGGAATGGAGCGGCGCAGCCGTTCGATCAGAGCGGCGTAGCGGTCGGCGTCGTGTTCCCGGTCGAACGCCCGCGCCAGCTCTTCGGCATATTCCAGCACATAGAGCATCTGCAGGGAGACCACGATGGAATGGCCGTCATCCGAGCCCGGCGGAGTGCCGCGGTCGAAGCCGGCGGCTGCATCCACATAGTTCCACCAGGGGACGGGACCCACCAGGTTCAGCTCATCATCCCAATGGTCTTCGTAATACTCGATGATACTCACGACCCCGGGCAGAAACTGCTCGACGAACGCGTCATCGTCGCGGTGCATCCAGTAGTCGTGTACCATGGCGATCCAGAGCAGGGAGTAGGGCGGGATGTATTGGGGATGACGTGAGGGATAGCGGCTCATGGTGATACCGTCGGGCATGCGGGAATCGTTGAAATGCTCGATGGAATTGCGCATCAGCCGGTCGTCTCCGGAGACGTAGAGTGAGATAAGCGCCTGGATGCGGGTGTCGCCCACATATTGCAGCTGCTCGTAGTAAGCACAGTCCCAGTACGATTCGAAGGCGTTGAGCCGGGCGGTGCGCCATCCGACCTCCCAGATCTCTTCCAGACTATCGTCACTGCTTGTAAACCGGGCGTTTTCTTCGAACGGATAGCCGGTGGCGATGCCGTGCATGTCGTGCAGGGTGAGCGGCTCTTCACCGGTATTGATCTCCAGCTCGATATAACGGTAAGAGCGAAGCCAGAGCGGACTGAGCGTGCGACGCTCACCGCCGTCGGGAAGAAAGGTGTCACGGAAGCCGAGGATCTCCTTGCCTTCCACTTCGTCGCGGTGACCTTTGGTGTTGTCCTCTTCGCGCAGTGCCTCGGCATATGTCAGCCGGATCTCGGCACCCGCGCCGCCTGAGACTTCCAGGACCGGATAGGCATTGGTGATATATGTTTGGTCGAGCAGCAGCACCGCCCGGTGGTCGGCCGGGATTTCAAGGGATTGCGATCCGTCCAGGAAGCCGGTCTGAATGGCGATGTTTTCGGTCCGGCGCAGTTCCGGGATGCGTTCTTCGCGTTCTTCCATCAGTGGGATGTTGCGCGGGACAAGCGCCCATCCGTAGAGATTGCCGTAGGGGTTGGTTCCACGGGGCTGACCCGGTTCGTAACTGCGAGGGTCAAGCCAGTCGCTGTCATCGTAATCCGGCTCCATCCAGCCGTGCGGCCAGGCCTCCACCATGACATATTCGCCGTGCGGGGCGGCATAGAAACCGCCTACATCCTGGTAGGAGACCGGGATCGGACGGTATCCTTCGTTTTGGATGACTTTCCACCCCTCTCCGGTGTTGAGCACCGCTTCGCGGCCGGAGTTACCCTGCAGGATGAAGGCGGTACGGTAGCTGTGGTGCTGCAGGGCATTGTATTCGCTGAAATTCCAGACGGTGGCGGTGATCACATTGGTGCCGGACTGCAGGTATTCGGCGATATCAACGGTTTCGAAACGCCAATTGTGATTGTCGCCGACCGCCGGACCCATGACCACCGACTCCCCGTTTATAAAAAGCCGGTAGCGGGTGTCGCCTGAAGCATGAATGATGAACGTTTCGGGAACCGTTTCGAGATCCACGGTACGGCGGAAGTGAAACACCCCGTAATCGGTGGACGAAGCGGTGGGATGCATGACCCAGGAGGCCTCCCAGGTCTGTTTGAGCAGTTCAGGATTGATGCGTTGATCCTGTGCACCGACCGACCGTTCCGTGTTGATGTGGCATTTCCGGGGTTGTTCAGGAAATCCGGAATGGACATGGCCATCCGGCGTCTGAGGCAGCTGATTGGGGTGGTTTCGCTCGCTCGCTTGATCCTGAACGATCCGGACACTTTCATTGGCATGACTGTTCGAATCCCGGGCAAGGCCGGAAATAACAAGAAGCACGACAAATGTGGTTAGACAAGTTTTTGTGAAGGTATGCATCATGGGATTTGAAGTTTGCATTTTGGGAATCGAGGT
>SLOL01000164.1 GCA_007132495.1 Balneolales bacterium | reverse complement strand
TTTTACCTTCAGCCCAACGCAACAGCCAACATCTCTCCGGGCCGAACTCCAAATATACCACCGCCCCCCCGCACTTTCCAAACTATTTTTATCAATCTCTCAATAAATATCGCGCGATGGTCAACGAACTCCCAGTTTCTTCAATTTGCTCTGCAGTGTGGTTGGCTTCATCCCCAGCAAATGCGCCGCTCCATCGCTGCCATAAATTTTTCCCCCGGTCTTCTTCAGAACATGGGAAAGGTAACGCCGGTTCATCTCGTCAAACACGATAATCTCATCCATATTGACTCCGGACTCGGATTGCGCCCCTTCCCGCTTCTGTTCGACCGGCTGAACCGACTCCATGGCCAATCTGAATACACTGCCGTCGGAGAGGAGCAGTGACCTTCGCATCACATTGAAATACTCATGGAAATTGCCCGGCCATTCATGGCTTAGTAATCGTTCCATCACCGCCGCGGGCACCTCCAGGCTACCCAGGCCCAGTGCCCGTGCCGCCCGGGGCACCCATTTCTCGGTCAATACCCGGATATCCTCTTTTCTCTGTGACAGCGGCGGAAGTAAAATCGTGTCAAAACTGAGCATGTAATAAAGCTCCATGGAAAACCTGCCCCGCTTCATCTGCTCTTCCAGCAGCGTCCGGGTTGTCGCAAGTATCCGAATCGGCTTCCCGGACCCCATTCGCTCACGCAGCCATGTCAGTATCTTCTTCTGATTTGCCTGTGTGAGCCTGCTGATCTCAATGATCAACAGACACATACGATCCGACTTGATTACAGACCCGTTGTCCGGCTCCGCTCCTGTACATAATGCTTCAACGGCTTCATTCTGTCCGGCTGCGGACATTGCCGTCAAATCCCACTCCCGAGTGATATTTCCGGCCAATTGTTCAGCCTGAAGTACTTGCCTGGCAAGAGTCCGCTTTCCGGTTCCGCGATCACCCCGAAACAAGAGCGGGATCTGTTGATCCGTTACCGTATCAACCTTATTCATCAACGCCTCCATCAGCGGAGAGGTATTCACAAACTCCGGAAAATCGCTCCCTCCATTTTGAGTGGATTCGTGGGTCCCCGGCGCCGTCTGACCGCTTCTCTTTTCCGGTTCCAGAGATACGGCAATAAACGGAAGAGGACTGGACTTGACACTGAAGATCCTGAATTCAAATGCAAACGAATATTCGGCGGCCCTTTTGGAGTGGAAGCGACATATCGGTTCTCCTCCTTCAGAGTCTTCGTGACTCAGTTCCGCAATTTTTTCCACGAGCTCTGCAACTTCCGTTTGTACCCTGGAACCTGATGACTCTGATGCAAGTACAAACTCCTCCGGGGTGTACCCCAAAACCGTTTGAATCTGCGAGTTTGCAAAAATAAGATGTGCATCTTCGTTTTCATCTACTCTGAAAAGCAGAACCAGTCCGGGTATGTGATCCAGTACCTCCCGCCAGAATGAATTTGTCATTGTCTTTCTTTTGTTATTACACCGAGATTTCGTTCCCCATAACAATAGGGTTTTCGTCACTTTGTTTCAATGAAAATTCTAATCAATGACAATTCTTACTTGAATAAATAGGAGTTAAGAATCAAAATAAGGAGCGCAGCGAGTACGCTGACCTCCTCACCCAGATTTCCGGAGAGATAGAGAATGCTCAGAAGCGCCGTGGAGTCAACAAGCTGACTGAACATGGTTGATGGCCATGATGCCCAGCATATACATGTTCGTCACAAAACCGGTCAATATCAGCGGCTCGGCTTACTTCCGTCCGTAAAACTCCGATATCAAATCCGTGACAAAAAAAGTGAACGGAAAGGTGAACAATCCGGCGGGTATGACCATCTGATAATGGCTGCCGTTCTGTACAGGTTGTGGTACGAGCGGTTTCAGCCAACCCGGCAGGTTCAGGGAAAACAACTGCACGAACTTCGTCGTGCCAATGATATTTCACCGCCGGTACATTCCGGTTGCCTGAACCAGGACTAATGATATGGTTTGCCGAATGCTATTCCGCCGGTTGCCCGCAAAATGTATCAAAGACCATCACAAGATCGTCAGCCACCTCCTGTGCCGTCCTTCCTTCAATACGATGCCTCGGAATCATGGCCTTGATTTCACCATCCTTGAAAAAAGCAAAGGCAGGTGAAGAGGGTGGGTAATCGTTGAAATATTCTCTTGCACGGGAGGTTGCCTCTTTGTCCTGGCCTGCAAATACCGTGTAGACCTCATCAGGTTTTTTGGAATGCCCCATGGCCAGCTTCATGCCCGGACGAGCATTACCGGCGGCGCATCCGCACACCGAATTAATCACAAGCAACATGGTACCTTTCTGTTCTTTGAATACCTGATCCACATCTTTCGGTGTGGTCAGTTCTTTGACACCGAGATCGGTGAGCTCGGTTCTCATCCAACTTGTATCTGGGCCCATGCCATGTCCGAATTGCATAATCTCAACTTTTTTTCGTTATATGTTTCTGTGATCTTGTGCGCTACGTATATTGAATATCCACACACATCCGTGTCAACGCACCGAATATAAAATTAATGTTCCTAATATGAAGTTTTTTCCGGCCTTAACTCTGGCTGCAAGCTTACTTGTCACCATCAATGCCTGCTCAACAACACCAAAAATCACAAGCCAGTTCAATACTCCGGAAATTTCTGAAGCCGAACCTGCCGACCTTTCGAGTCTGATTGCGCAAGTGGAACGTGAATCTGTGGACGGTTTGAACTTTTTCATGTCTCACGATGAACAAAACCTGTACCTGACCGTTGATTTTATAAGTCTTCGTCTCTATCAACAAGCGCTCGAGTTTGGCTTTACCGTCTTTATAGATCATGAAGACGGATTTAAGCGATCTTTCGGAGTCACGTATCCGACCGGCTTGTATTACGAGCTGGGTGACTATCCCGGGGCCCGGAAAGGATATATTGAGGAGCCTGACTGGGAAAGTATCCCCCAAAATATCTCTATCAAGGAATCGGCAGAAAGAAATATATACCAGAGAGCCCTGATTACCCAACGTCGTAACCGCCAACAGGATCTGAGCCCTGTTCCGGTCCCGCTACTTCAGCTGGAAGCACAAAACCTCAGACTTCAGAGCGATCAGGATGAGCGAAGCGGGAGAATCCACTACACCATTCCGCTTGAGACACGCTCCACAAGTCAGTTCGCTCCGGACATCCAACCCGGAGAGACTGTAGACCTGGGTTTCGAAATACACCCCGTCAGGCTTTTCAACCTTGACTCAGGTATGAGGGCTCCGATGCTGAACAGGCAATCCCGCAGCGGAAATACGCAATCGGACCAGGACGAAGAAATTCGCACCCACATTAACCTCATTATGCGACGCCTTCTTGAGCCATATGAAGAGTGGGTAAAAGTGACTCTGGAGCCGGCTGATTAATGCCATAACGGATTAATACCACATCGGGCAAACGTTTCTTCCATCAATCGCTCCACTTGTCGCATGGATCCATCCGGCAGTAAAACACCCATCCTGTGCACGGGTCACAACCCCGTTAAAGGGACGCGCCCCGTTCAGGATGTGATGAGTCACTTAAAGCATCGGATTAACCGAGTGCATTCCGGTAGTTTTCTTCCACTTTATCCCAATTGACGACATTCCAGAATGCCGCGATATAATCGGGCCGGCGATTCTGATAGTTGAGGTAATAAGCGTGTTCCCAAACGTCGAGACCAAGGATCGGCTGAAGGCCTTTCATCAGAGGACTGTCCTGGTTCAACGTGGACATAACCTCGAGTCCTCCGCTTCCATTCACGACAAGCCAGGCCCATCCGGAGCCAAACCGCGTCACTCCGGCCTGCGTAAACTTCTCCTTGAAGTCATCAAACGAGCCGAAGGTACTGTCAATCGCCCCGGCAACCGATCCTTTGGGTGCCCCTCCGCCATTCGGGCTCATAACTTCCCAAAAAAGTGAATGGTTGGAATGTCCGCCGGCATTATTGATAACAGCCTGCTTGATGTCGGCATTGAGGCTGTCGATGTTTTTCAATACGTCATCAACCGGACGGTCTGCCATCGGATGCCCTTTCAAGGCGTCATTGGCCTTGTTTACATACGTTTGATGGTGCTTGGTATGATGAATCTCCATGGTTCTGGCATCGATATGCGGTTCAAGCGCATCATATGCATAGGGAAGGTCAGGAAGTGTAAAAGCCATATATCAACCTCGTTTTGTATAACGTTTTTATTTAAAAAAAATCTGATTCCACATCGTTGTTCATACATTCCATTAACAAATTCACGCTGCAAATAATTTCTCTGTCTGAATCTTATTTAACCACTATCTTTAGGGACGAGACAATATTAAGTAACAAGTTAAACCCGATATGAGTAGAGATTATGATGTCATCATCCTCGGCAGCGGCCCATCCGGCTTTTCATGCGCCATGCAAACCGCCAAGTTTGATAAGAAGGCGCTGATTATTGAAGCCAACGAGCATTATCTGGGAGGGGCGTGGATCAATACGGGAACGGTACCCAGCAAAGCGCTCCGCGAAGCGGCCAGCAACATTTACAAATACACTTCACGTTTTGGAGAAAGCGATGATGTCAAGCCCTATGACCGCTTTCGGATGCAGGACGTACTGAAATATAAAGACACGGTGCTGGCCTCGGAAAACAGCGAAATCAAGGAAAACCTGATCAAAAACGAGATCGACACAGCGCTTGGGTTTGGAACCATTTTAGATCCTCATACGGTGGAAGTGAAACGGGAAGACGGTACCAGTCAGAAGTTCACAGCCGATTATATCCTGATTTCCACCGGGGCCCGGTCGGTCAATCCCACCAGGTTCGAAGTGGACCATAGCACCATACTGGATAACCGATCGATTCTCAATATTCACTACATCCCAAAAAGGCTGGTCATTGTGGGAACCAATATCCAGGCCATAGAATTTGCCACTATTTTCTCGGCGCTTGGGACCAGTGTGAATATACTGAACAGCGAGGAAGACTATCTGACGTTCCTGGACAAGGAAATAAAGAGTGAGGTCAACTCCATCCTGGAAAAATTGCGGATTACCGTCTTCAATCGCAGAGAGGTGATCAGCATCGGCCCCAATCCGCTTCGAAATTGTACCGAAGTCAAATTCCGGAAAACAGATACCGGCGATTTGCATGTCATCGAAACCGAGCAGGTGCTTTTTTTCGGGGACCGGAAGCCGAACACCGGGAACATCGGACTCGAAAATCCGGGTGTCGAAACCGATGGAAGCGGGTACGTTAAAGTCGATGGAAACTATCGCACCAACATTCCTTCCATTTTCGCGGCCGGTGATGTTATCGGTCAACCGGGTCAGGCGTCTGTCTCTTTTTCACAGGGCAGGGTCGCCTCGTGCAACATGTTTGGAGAGTCGAGTCTGGAGATGGAAAGCAACATTCCTTTTGGCATTTACAGCATCCCGGAAATTGCCGGAATCGGCATGACCGAAGAGGAAGCTGAAAAGCAGAGTAGAAATGTTACTGTCGGAAGGGCGTATTTCCGGAATCTGACCAAGGCACATATTGCCAAAGATACCATGGGGATGCTGAAACTGGTTTTCGAGACCGATTCACTGCGGTTGCTGGGAGTCCATATTGTCGGAGAAGGAGCCTGTGACCAGATCCATATCGGTCAGGCGGTTCTGAACTACCAGGGTGATCTCCGGTATTTCATGGATTCGGTTCACAACTATCCTACCTACTCCGAAGCATACCGGATAGCCGCCTTTAACGGGGTCAACCGCGTATACAAGAGCGGGGTAAAATACCGCACACTTCTGAAAACGGACGACAAATAACCGGTTTTGAAAGGTTATTTCTTTCCTGTTGAAGGTGCCAGACGTATGTGCAGCTCTTCCAGCTGTGCAGGGTCAACATCACTCGGACAATTATCCATCAGGCTTATCGCCCGTTGATTCTTCGGGAACGCAATCACGTCACGAAGGCTTCCGACACCGGCAAGCAGCATGGCGACCCGGTCGAGTCCCAGGGCAATACCGCCGTGGGGCGGTGCTCCGTACCGGAATGCATCCAGCAAGAAACCGAACTTTTGCTGCGCCTCTACTTTACCGATCCCCAGTGCATTAAACATATGTGACTGCATTTCCGAATCGTGGATACGAATGGACCCGCCTCCGATTTCACTGCCATTCATCACCAGATCATAAGCCCGGGCCCGGACATTTCCGGGGTCCGATTCCAGCTTGTCCAGATCCTCTTTGCGGGGAGAGGTGAACGGATGGTGCATGGCGTAGTAGCGGCCATCCTCAGTGTCATATTCCAGCAAGGGGAAATCCGTAACCCAGAGGAGGTTATATTTGGATTTGTCGATCATATCATACTCGTCAGCAATCATGAGTCGAAGGTCACCAAGCTGTTGATATACGGTCTCCCCGGATCCGGCAAGAATCAGTATCAGATCTCCTTTTTCCGCACCGCTTTCCTCCACCATAGAGCGGGTATTATCCCCGGAGACAAATTTGCTTACACTTGAGTATATCTCATCCTCATTGTTTTTAATGTATATGAGACCTCCTGCTCCAATCTCATCCTGCACTCTTTTTGTGAGCCGGTCCATCACTCCTCTTCCCAGCGATCCTTTACCAGGTACCACAAATCCGATTACAGCGCCACCGTCAGCTACGGTTTTGGAGAAAACACGAAATTCCGAATCCTTAACCGTTTCCGAAAAGTCGACGAATTTCATGCCGAACCGGGTGTCCGGTTTGTCACTGCCATAGTTCTTCATGGCCTCCTGATAACTCATTCGGGGGAACGGCGTCTGAACCTCAACCCCCATCGTCTCTTTCAGGATTCGCTTCATCAGTCCTTCGGTCATTTGATAAATACCGTCTTCATCGACAAATGACATCTCAACATCAATTTGTGTGAATTCCGGCTGACGGTCGGCGCGAAGATCTTCATCACGAAAACATTTGACAATCTGGAAATAGCGGTCCATTCCCGAGACCATAAGAATCTGTTTGTAGGTCTGTGGACTTTGGGGCAGGGCGTAAAATTTTCCGGGATTGACACGGCTGGGAACCAGATAATCCCGGGCGCCTTCCGGGGTGCTTCTCATCAGGAAAGGCGTCTCGATCTCCATGAAGTTGTTTTGGTAAAAATAGCTCCGGGTATGCTCATAAATTGCCGAACGGAGCATAAGATTCCGCTGCATGACCGGACGGCGCAAGTCCAGATACCGGTGTTTCAGCCTCAGGTCCTCATTGGTCTTGACATCATCTTTTATTTCAAATGGCGGTGTCTCTGATTTGGAATAGATGACCAGTTTTTTTACGCGCAGTTCCACATCTCCGGTCGCCACATTCGGATTGATATTTTCGGGATCGCGTTCCCGGACCTCGCCTTCCACACCGATGACATATTCAGGTCGCAGCTGATCCGCACTTTTATGGGCCTCCGGATCATCCTGTGGAGAGAAAACGACCTGGGTCAGGCCATAGCGGTCCCGCAAATCGATAAAAATAACGCCACCAAGATCCCTCCGGGTGTCCACCCATCCGTTGAGTGTTACGGTTTTCCCGGTATCATCCCGTCTGAGTTCGCCACATGTATGTGTTCTGAGTAAAGTCATGTCCAATTCAGCTGAATAATGATTTTAAAAGTTACCAACCTGTTGATATCGCAAAAGACAGTTAAAATACGAATAATGAATATTAATCGCTTTTCGAGTTTGCAATTGCGTCAAAGGTGTATCCCGGGCTGAGGCACCACCGTACTCCCATCCTGTTCTTCAGACAGGGTCGGTAACCGTTTCCGGTAAACGTACTGATAACCATCGACAATAACATTTCGTGCGGTGCCACTTAACGGCTTCGATATACTCCATCCCCCTTGATACCAATGCGTTACACTTAATTGGTCGTAGCGTGGGGCGGGATTGAACCGCCGACCTCCGGGTTATGAATCCGACGCTCTAACCAACTGAGCTACCACGCCAAAAATCACAGATTCTAAATATAAAAAAAATCCTTCGATTGGAAAACGTATTTTACAGACTTAATGATTTTGCAGACGTAATTATGGTATCCAGCCGTTTCCCTATCTGAATATTCCTTTTCCGCATAATTCATCGATACTGGTTTATACCATTTTTCCGATTATGTCTGACAGAATGTAAACGGACAAAGACCGGGATTCATTTTTATTCAAAGAGATCCTGCCGAACCCGGTTGGTCACTGCCGGACTCCCGGTATGTTTGAAATTTGACAGATGATTATGGAGAGAGAAACCATTATTTTCCTGCTCGCATATCGCAATCCTTTGAAAAGCACTACATCTTCTTTCATTACATCATATCATGGCTAAAAAAATCACGGAACGCACGAAAGATTACTCACAGTGGTACCTCGACATTGTCCGGGAAGCCCAACTTGCATCACACTCTCCTGTAAGGGGGTGTATGGTAATCAAGCCAAATGGTTTTGCCTTGTGGGAAAACATGCAGCGTCAGCTTGACGACATGTTCAAGGAAACCGGTCACCAGAATGCCTACTTTCCTCTTTTTATTCCAAAATCGTTTCTTTCCAAAGAAGCTCAACATGTGGAGGGGTTTGCCAAAGAATGCGCCGTGGTCACACACAGCCGGCTGATAAATTCGGAGGACGGTGTCATTGTGGATCCCGAATCAAAACTTGAAGAAGAGCTTATCGTCCGACCTACATCGGAAACCATAATCTGGGACACCTACCGTGACTGGGTTCAGTCCTATCGCGATCTCCCCATACTGCTCAATCAGTGGGCAAATGTAGTGCGTTGGGAGATGCGGACCCGGCTTTTCCTCCG
This sequence comes from Balneolales bacterium, assembly GCA_007132495.1. GTDB lineage: Bacteria > Bacteroidota > Rhodothermia > Balneolales > Natronogracilivirgulaceae > SLOL01. The sequence goes on along the minus strand of SLOL01000164.1, from coordinate 10,335 downwards.
AACCATGGAGTTTCTGTGGCAGGAAGGGCATACCGCTCACGCTACCGAGCAAGAGGCTCGGGATGAGACGGTGCGGATGTTGGAAGTATACCGCTCCTTTGCCGAGGATTACATGGCCATGCCTGTGCATACCGGCTTAAAATCCGAGTCGGAGCGCTTTGCCGGTGCTGTGGAAACCTATTGCATTGAAGCAATGATGCAGGACGGCAAGGCGCTGCAGGCGGGAACTTCGCACTTCCTGGGGCAAAATTTTGCAAAGGCATTTGACGTACGCTTTCAGGACAAAGACGGTAAAGAGAAATATGTCTGGGCTACCAGCTGGGGGGTATCCACCCGGTTGATAGGCGGACTGATCATGACCCACTCCGATGACAACGGACTGGTTCTGCCGCCCCGGCTGGCACCCACCCAGGTGGTGATCGTTCCGATCTGGCGTAACGACGAGGAGCAATCCCGTGTCCTGGAATACGGAAATGCCATTTACAACGAATTGAAAGATGCCGGCATCCGGGTCAAATTTGATGACCGCGACCAATACAAACCGGGCTGGAAATTCTCCCAGCACGAAGTGGAGGGGACCCCGCTTCGGATAGCAGTAGGGCCCAGGGATGTCACCAATAACAAAGTGGAACTCGCCCGGCGCGACACACTCAGCAAGGAGATTGTCGACCGGGAAGGTCTGGACCGGTATATTCCCGAACTTCTGGAAACCGTACAGTCCGATTTATACCGTGCGGCCCAAAAGCGTACCGCCAACCAGACCCGAAGTGCCGATACGTACGAGGAGTTCAAAAACTTACTGGACCGTGAAGGAGGTTTTATCTATGCACACTGGGACGGTACGGTAGAAACCGAGGAAAAAATCAAGAATGAAACCAGGGCCACTATCCGTACGCTGCCCCTGAAGCCGGAGAAAAATCCCGGAAAATGCATGGTCACCGGAAAAGAATCACCCTATCCGGTCCTGTTCGCCCGTTCATATTAGAAACTCCTGGTTTCAACACCCGGAACGTACCGTTATGAATCACAATCACCGTACACAGCCCCTGCTACTGGCAAATGCCTCACAAAGCCGGGAAATTGACCGGCAGACCATCGAATCCCTGGGACTTCCCGGCGAAACACTAATGGAGATAGCCGGATTTGGAGCAGCCGGAATTATTGGCGGTGATTTCCCTCATGGTGGATCTGTGCTGTTCGTATGCGGCAAAGGCAATAATGCGGGAGATGCTTTCGTCGCCGCCCGGATTCTGCTGGACAGAGGCTTTGCCATCACCATTTTCCCCGTTTTCGGCACCGATGATCTCTCCGGTGATGCCGGCCGAAACTATCAAAGGCTCATGGGCCTTGCTGAGTCCATGGATACCGGGGTCGACGTATGGAGCAAATGGCGGGATCCATCCGATTATGATCTTGTTGTGGACGGAATTTTCGGTACCGGCTTACAACGGGAGGTTAAAGATCCGGTAACCGGTGTCATCCAGAAAATCAACCAATGCATGAAACCGGTGTATGCGCTGGACATTCCCTCCGGATTGCACTGCGATTCGGGAGAAGTACTGGGAACAGCTGTTCATGCTTCAAAAACCCTTCAATTCGGACTTCGGAAACTGGGCTGTCACCTCGGCTCCGGACCGGCACTCAGTGGGGAGCGAACCCTGATTCCATTGCCGTTTCCCAACGTCTACAAGAAAGCGGTCACCATTCGCCTTGTCGATGAAGCGTATGACCCGGACGCCGATCTTGGCGATGTCCGGCCGACCGGCCGGAGCAATCTCCATAAGTACAGCAACGGCGTGGTGCATGTCATTGGAGGTTCAACCGGCCTGACCGGTGCCCCTCTTTATGCGGGCCGGGCAGCCTGGGCTCTCGGAATGGGAGCGGTACAACTGATTCATCCGCATGGCTGGTTATCCGCCATGGACCTGCATGCCCCGGAGCTGATTAAAAAACCGGTGGGCCCGGCCGGGGCCGAGTCCTTCACCTCTGACGATATCGACACCACGCTCTCGATAATCAATGAACGGGAGGGCGTAACCGTAATTGGCCCCGGTATCGGACGGAATCCCGGGACCATGGAATTTGTCCGCGGTGTCATCGGCAGGAGCGAAGGGCCTATTATCGTCGATGCAGATGGATTGCGAGCGCTTCACGGCAGCTTCAAGACCATCACCGACCGGAAACACCCGGAACTTGTTATCCTTACACCACATCCCGGAGAACTCGCTTTCCTGGCAGGCGAGTCATTCGATAACGATTTCGAAAGAATGAAACTTACCAGCAGGGTCGCCCGTCATACGGGATGTACGGTTTTGGCCAAGGGAAATCCTGTTCTTGTACATGCTTCACCGGAAAATCAAACACTGCTGACCGGATACGACACGTCCGGCTTTGCCCGTGCCGGCTTTGGTGACATCCTTGCCGGTCATATTTCCGCTTTTTTAGCGCGTGGCAACACATCACTGAGGAGCTGCGAAAACGGTTTACTGCACGGGCATATCAAACTATCCCAAATTGCGGCACAGGGGACCCGGTTTCCTGAGCCATATGATTTAATATGACCGATATACTTCAACGCTATCGATTCATCAAAACGGCCATTCCTCCCGTTTTTATCTTTTGGACGCTGCTCATGCTTTACCTGACACTCCTGCCCGGTGACTCCCTGCCGGATGTAAAGCTGTTCTCCTATGACAAGCTGGGCCATTTCGGCATGTTCGGAGGATGGACTTTTTTTCTGGGGCTTTATATGATTGTCTATAAAGAGAAAATTGAAATCAACCTGTTTCTATTGATGATTGCCGGAATAATTTTTGGTGGACTTATAGAAATCCTTCAATACGTGCTGCCAGGCAACCGAACGGCCAGCTGGGGTGATTTTGCCGCCAATACGCTTGGATGTGTAGCAGCCTATATTTTCCTGCACCCCATAAAAAATTACCTGAGAAAGAAAAAATAAACGGTAGCCCAAAGTTGTTGGTTAATTGAAAGGGAATGTGCATATCATTAAGGTTTTTATGATAGTTGCTTTGAAACCATAAAATACGTTATTTTGCGTTTTGCAAAATTTGACGAGAATAAAACCCATACATGTCTGCTTTAGAAAGAAAAAAACCGGCAGCTGATCTTAGAAGAAGTTATATCATCAATATTCAGGTTGGGTTGATCCTTTCGCTGTTGGCCTTTATAACTATGTTTAAAGCCAACCTGGATTTCACCGGTGATATTGAAATTCTCGAAGAAGAGCAGGAGATTATTGAAATGGAGGAAGTCATCCAGACCGAACAGGAGACCACTCCCCCCCCACCTCCCAGGCCACCACAGCCCGAGCCGGTTCCGGATGATGAAATTGTAGAAGACCAATTCTTTGATCTGGACGCCGATATGGATATTGACGATTTTGACATGCCTCCTCCGCCCCCTCCGGAAGAAGAGGAAGAAGAAGAAGAACCCGAACTGTTCCAGGTTGTCGAGGACATGCCGGAACCTGTCGGAGGCATGCAGGCCATTTATGATAATCTGATCTATCCTGAAGCGGCACGCAGAGCCGGTATCGAGGGACGTGTCATCATTCAATTCATTGTAGATGAAAACGGCCAGGTCGGCGATTTCCAGGTTGTCCGTGGCATAGGTGGCGGAACCGAGCAAGCGGCTATTGAAGCCATTCAATCGGTCGAATGGTCCGTGGGCCGGCAGCGAGGACGTGCTGTACGGGTGCAGTTCCAGCTGCCGATTATGTTCCGGCTCCAGAACTGAGGGTGCTCAACAGCTGCGCAAGCTGGTATGACATAACGGCGGTAACATCATCCTGCCCTTTCCGTGTTTCCCAATGCTCAATGAACCGATTAATCGGTCAGCCTTGAACAGCAGTGTCGAAACGTGAGAGGACCTCTTTCAAATTGTCGAAATGCACCTGGTCCATGGCCTCATCAAGGACCGCCCACGTCACTTCTTCGATTTCTTCTTCGAGCTGGGGCTTCAGACCGTCATGGTTGCATTGCATGGCGTACCACCAGGTCTGCTTTCTTACCTGCTCACCTTTTTCCCGGTAGAAGTGAATGGTGCTCCCCAGGTCATGCGTCACCTGTACATCGCGACAGCCCGTCTCCTCCTGTACTTCCCGGACAGCCCCGTTTTTAATCGACTCCCCGGGCTCAATCTTGCCCTTAGGCAGATCCCACACCCCTCTTCGACGGATGACCAATACCTGAACAATGCCTTCAACCATTCGGTATACTACGCCACCTCCGGCAACTATTTGGGTCGAGGGTTCCATCATCAATTATTCTTGCCCCCGCCTTGCGATCCGGAGGCATTAACATACTTCATTTGCAACGCCTTGATCGTCTCTTTGAGATAGTTCGACATTTCATCCGACAGGTTGCCGGAAGTATACTTTTCCAGCATATTCAGGGTGTCTATGGCGTATTTGACGGTCTTCAAATCCTTCTCTTTGCGACCTGTGCCCGGGTTTTCCTCCTCCCCAAGCCCCATCATACCGATTTGCTGGTGCTGCTGCACCAACATCATAAATAACACCTGATTCTGCTGATCGGGATTCGTGTTCTGTTGTTCCTTCTCGGGCATAGTTTTACCTGTAGTTTTAAATAAATTCAAATTAAAAGCGCTATCAACCTGTCCGCTGCCTTCACATTGCCAATCAATTTCGTATTTTAACGCCGTAGACGGAAAGCATCAACCCTTAAAAATATATTCATTTTCTTACATGATCACCATTAAGCCATTCAGAGCCTGGCGCCCCCATCCTGACAAGGTCGAACATATTGCATGTGTGCCGTATGATGTTATTAATACCGAAGAAGCCCGTGACCTTTCCAGGGGTCTGCCCGACAGTTTTCTTCATGTGATCCGCCCCGAGATTGATCTGCCGGAAGGGACCGACCTCTACTCGGATGCCGTTTATGAAAAAGGAGCCTTCAACCTGAATAAAATGCAGGAGAGCGGTAAACTGGTCCAGGACAGCACACCCGGACTTTACCTGTATCAGCAACAGATGGGCACCCACACCCAGACGGGCCTGTTCTCCTGTGTATCCGTAAAAGATTACGATCAGGACCGTATCCTCAAGCACGAACTGACGCGCCCCGACAAAGAGGATGACCGGACCCGCCATATCCTGACACAGCGGGCACACGCCGAACCGGTGATGCTTACCTGCAAAACCAGTGATGAGCTGACCCGTCTGACCAACCGAACGCTCTCATCCACAGAACCGATCTACTCGTTTACAGCCTCGGACGGTGTCATACACCGTGTATGGCAGATTAAAGAGACCGGGGCCTTTGTCGACGCTTTCCGGGATGTGGAGCGGCTCTATGTTGCCGATGGCCACCATCGTTGTAAAAGTGCTTCGCGTGTCGCGGAGAAGTTGCGCGAAGGTGATTACGGTGACGATGAATTCGAATTTTTCCCCGCCGTCATTATTCCCATGGATGAAATGCGGATACTGGCCTATAACCGGCTGGTCAAAAAAGTGCCCGGGGACTTCCTGGATATGATTGAAAAAGATTTTAACCTGGAGAAACACGCTCATCCTGTACCAGAGCAGCCCGGACAAATACGGCTGTATTTCAACGGGACCTGGTATGGTATGACACTGCCCGAAGCGACGGATTCCGGAACCGTAGACCGGCTGGATGTCTCCAGGCTGCACAGATACCTGCTGTTACCACATCTGGGAATTGAAGACCAGCGCACCGACCCGAATCTTGCTTTTGTCGGCGGTATCCGCGGAACCGATGAACTGGAACGGCTGGTGGATCAGGGCGAAGGCGAACTGGCCATAAGCATGTACCCGACCAGCATCGAAGAATTGATGGCCGTTTCCGACGCCAATGAACTGATGCCGCCGAAATCGACCTGGTTTGAACCAAAATTGCGATCCGGTCTTTTGATACATACCTTCTGACCTGATAACCCCATTATTTTTTGCTAACCTTAACCAACAAATATTAAAAAGCCATGACTCAGAAAAGAGCCCATAATTTCAGTGCCGGTCCGGCCGTACTTCCCCTTGAAGTACTGCAGAAAGTGCAATCCGAATTTACGGATTACAGAGGTTCCGGCTCCTCGCTTATTGAAATGAGTCACCGCGGCCCAGAATACACCGAAGTAGACCGCCAGGCCAGAGAACGACTGAGCCGCATTCTGGGGCTGGGCGATGAATTTGAAATCCTTTTCTACCAGGGGGGCGCCAGCCTGCAGTTTTTAATGGTTCCCTACAATTTCAACACCGGTAAAACCGCCGATTACATCAATACCGGAAGCTGGTCCAAAAAAGCGATCAAGGAGGCCAAGGTTTTCGGAAATGTACATATCGCATACAGTTCCGAGGAGACCAACTTCAACAAAGTGCCCAAAGATGAAGAGTTGAAGTTCTCCGGAAAAGGCGAATACGTCCATTTCACTTCCAACAATACCATATTCGGGACACAATACCACAAGGAACCTGCTTCCGACGGCCTCCCGCTGGCCTGTGACGCCTCATCCGACTTTCTGTCCCGTCCGCGGGATATCAAACGATACGGGGTACTCTATGCCGGTGCACAGAAGAACGCGGGACCGGCCGGACTCACCATCGTCATCCTGCGGAAAGATTTCCTCGAAAAAGCCCGCACCGAGAACGTATCAAGCATGCTCTCTTACCCCACCCAGGTGGGTACGCTTTTCAATACCCCGCCGGTGTTTGGCGTTTACATTTTCAACTACGTGCTGGAGTGGATCGAAAACAAAGGCGGCCTGGAAGCCATTGACCGCTTGAATCGTAAGAAAGCAGGTCTGCTTTACGAGGAGTTGGACCGGGACGACTTTTACAAAGGGACGGCCGAGAAGGAATCGCGTTCCCTGATGAATGTCACATTCCGGCTGCAAAATGAAGAACTTGAAAAAACCTTCATTGAAGAGTCCAAAGAAGCCGGAATGAGCGGCTTGAAAGGTCACCGCAGTGTGGGCGGCATCCGGGCAAGCATCTACAATGCCTGTCCGATGGAGAGCGTGGAGGCGCTCGTTGCCTTCATGCAGGATTTCCGGAAGAAACACGGATAATGTCCACAGCGTCAGTCCGGGTACGTGCCGCCGCATTGTTCAAAACCCGAAATGGCCGAGGAACCTGGAAAAGGCATCGGGGACAAACAGCAATGTAAAGGCGGCCCCGTACACGGCTCCGGCGATGTGGGCTACATGATTGACATTGTCCCGCCTTTGCCGGGCTTCATAGTAGCTGTAAGCAAGAAAGAGACCGCCAAAAATGATGGCCGGTATTCCGACAGGTATGAAAATGATGTAGATGTTGTTCAACGGATGCATCACAATATAACCGAACAGGACCGCTTCAACCGCCCCTGACGCGCCGAGGCTGGCGTAACGCATGTTGTTTCTTTCCTGGATGAGCGTGGGCAGGCTGGATACGACCAGCGCGGTAAAGTAAAGGGCAAGAAAAGATCCGCCGCCGATCGTCTGCTCCAGAACGGGACCGAAAAAGAAAAACACAAACATATTGAGCAGCAGATGGGTGCCGTCGGCATGAAGAAACCCGGAAGTAACAAGCTGGTACCATTTTCCCGCCCGCCATGCTTCATAAGGTTTGAGCATCCCCTTGTACTGCCAGCCGGGGAAAACATACCAGGCAAGCAGTGTAACGGCAACAGTAGCGGCCAGAATGATAAGTGCAATCATAAATAAATCGTCGGGTTTCCTAAAAACCTGTGTGACAGGAGTTCAATATCGAAACGGAATATAATACCGTTTCAAAACCTGACATACAATAAGCAGGTCCTTCATAAAACGTACCGGTACATTTACAGGAGTCAAAAAGCTCCGTATATTCAGGCTGTTCTGAAACGAAGCGGGGTTATCCATCGTTTTACAGAAATCAATAAGCCGAAGTAGCTCAGCTGGTAGAGCAATTCACTCGTAATGAATAGGTCGGCGGTTCGAATCCGCTCTTCGGCTCTGTTTTCTACTATTTGTAGTGCAACAACTTACAGTTATACTGAATACTGCATTGCAAGTCTGATTTCTGCCTCTCTTTTCGTACCAAACTTCCTTATAAAACACAAAATGGAGGACAAGTCAACATATCTTACATATTCATTTTGTGACAAGCCGCAATATCTGCTTTTGAACGAATAATTGTGCAAATTGATTAAATAGTGTAGTACATGGATAAACCACAAAAAAGAGAGGCACCTATATGAAGAAAATTATTCATTATTTATGTGCAATTCAGATTGCTATACTATGCCTGTTTAGTTTCAATCTTTCCGCAGCGGCCCAGCAGCAACAGGTAATCCAGCCCGGTGATCTCACTTTGGGTGCAGGTCTCAGCTATGGCAGCAAAGTTGGCCACTTGGAAAATAGCGAAATTGGCATAACTTTTCATTTACTTTATATGATAACGGAGTCAATTCGTGGCGGGGTTGATTATACCTATTATCTTATCGGTGAAAATGATCTCGGTGCATCTGAAATGAATCTTAACGGACACTATTTCATTCGAAACAGGGATCATCTCATGATTTATGGATTAGGAGGGTTAAACCTATCCAGGATCAAGGCCGATTCGGACATTTGGGGTAATGTGGGCAGCAATAAAATAGGCATTAACGCGGGAATCGGTATAGAGTTTGATATACGTAACTTTACACTATTCGGCGAACCTAAATTTACTTTGGGTGGATGGAATCAATTTCAGACTACTGTCGGTTTACGATTACGAATTTGATAGAGTCAGGTGAAATAAATTCTCACATCCTAAAGGATAGCAGGTAGTGTGTCAGTCGGCAGCCGATATTTGTAGTGAAGGCTCCAGTTCCTCCGGCAGATATTCACGGGGAGTCAGGACGGCGACACGGCGAAAGGAAAAATAGCCGTGAACCGTGGTGCCGTATGTTTGAAGAATCGATCCATTGTGATCAATGGTAACCGGACGAATGTTCAAATCCATATAGGAGGTTTGTGAACCGGCCGGTGCACGGCCGAATTCACGAGCCCACCGAAGATAGTACCGGTCTTCCGGTGCTTCGGTGTAAGTGACTTCCAGCCGGCCGGAAAAATCAAGATCGAAAAACGTCTGGTCATCATCAGGAGAAATAAGCCGGTTTGCGGACGCCCGGCGGCTTCGCCGTGAGAAACTACCGCGGATACCCCGGTCTTGCTCTATAAGAATAAACCCTTCGGCGTTAACCCGGTCATGAATCAGGGCCAGCATCAAATGGCGCATTGAACCATAGAAAGCTTCTTCGCGATTCTCTTCCCAACGCTCGGCCTGTTCCGTGCTTTCCGCTGTCATCTCTTCGAACAGCGGCTCCCCGTCCCAGCGGGTTACGTGGCCGGAATGCCGGAAATCATCCAAAAAAAAGGTGATTCGGTATCCAAGAGCCCGATTCTCAATTTCCAACGGAGCAAGCGCCTCGGCCGAGAAGCGCATACCCCACCATTTCGTCTCAAAGCGAAGCACTTCCGGATTCGTTATTTCAACCGAATCCGCCCATTTTGTTTCGCCAATAAACAGGCGGGTAAAACGCTCCATATCCCTTTCCCACTCATCGTCCAGGTCTTCGACATACACCGGATCCATTTCATATACCACCGGTTGCAGCCGCCGGTCAACAGTGATCGTCTCTCCTTCTCTCACCAAAATATCCAGGGATGTACGGGCATAGCCGATCCTGGAGATGGCAAGCCGGTATGCTCCCGGTGATACTCTTGCAAGTCGGAACCGTCCGGCTTCGTTGGTAATCGTCCCCCTTGTGGTGCCCGACAGAAAAACGTGTACACGCTCTAACGGTTCGCCTGTTTCTCCACTGATGATTCGTCCCTCAATGACAGCCGGCTGAAGATCCCGGGCATGCAACGGCTTCGGGATACAGATAAATGCAACCATCACTGCCCATAACAGATATCGGATAATCCGCATAAGAATTCCGGACTAAAGGAACTTCATAAAGCTCTTCAAATATATATTGCATATTCACACCCCTAAATGTCAAGACCGATCGTCCTTTTTGCAGCTGATTGTCTTCCGTGTATCAGAATCGGTAATGCTGTTTTTCCTGGACACCCTTGCCGTTCGGCTAATGCTTCCCCCTGTCGGGTGCACAGGAGACTTTCACTCCCAAGCGGATGCGCCCTGCCGGGCGCACAAAAAAAAGGGCTGCTCCGGTCAAAGAGCAACCCCTGTTTTAGCAATCAAAAAAAAGTTAATCCATTATTTTGCGCAGAAAAGCCGGTTGTTCGGTGTTGTTTTTATCGATCTTTTCCTCGCGATTGTTGAGCAGCTTGCTTCCGGATCCGGTCGCCGTTGGCTGCTCGGAC
>SLOL01000193.1 GCA_007132495.1 Balneolales bacterium | reverse complement strand
TGGGGTAGGGGCCGTAACCAACCTGATCACCCAGACTGATGATTCGATCAAATGGTAATTCTTCAAGCTTTTCAAGGCAGGCATTCAAAGCCGGCAGATTGGCATGGATATCGGACAGAACAGCAATACGCATATACTAAACAATAATCAATTCATTTTTCTACACACAGATAATAATTGCATTAATAATGTACATAAAGATATATATCGTATATATACCTAATATATCCATGATTTAAGGAAATTCATAATGTCATATTGTGAATGCCTGTAATAATAGCAGTCAGATAGTTGTAATACTAACAGGATATTAAAGAAATTCATGTATACATGTGTGTATGCATGATGCTTGTTCCAGTAACATTAAATACTAATGATATGATAGACTCAGAACCCCTTTACAAAGACAATCGATCTTCCATAAACGGAAACTCCCGATCTTCCGGAAACCGTGCAGATACCGGCAGCGGAGGCTATTACGGGGCGGGCATAATGGAACAGGATCAGGACAACTACAAGCAGCAAAGGATCATAGCCGGACTGCTCCGCTTCAAGTGGCTGATACTTTTTGCAGCTTTGACCGGTGTCGCCGCCGCATGGTACTATACCGAAAATGTGACACCAAAATATCTGGCGCAAGGGACCCTCATCATCCATCATGACAGCGAACAGAACTTTGCAGCCGGTGGGGATATTGCCAGCAGAGTCAATCGTTCGCTTGGGGCGGCGGGCAGCAGAACCATGGATAATCATATCCAGCTGCTGCAATCCCGCATTTTCGCGGAGCGTGTTGCGGACAAGGTGATGGAGCAGTCCGAAATGAGTAACGGTGAAACATTTCCTGTTCTCTTATGGGATCAGGAAGGGCGTGATCCTGTTATGGCAACAAAGAGCGAGGTCGTATCACGCCTCCGTGCCGGAATCGAAGTTGGGCTTGTACCCGGGTCTGATGATCTGATCGATATCCGGAGCGTCTCCAACGATCCTCTCGAAGCACAGGAGTTGACCAATCTGTTTATGAATGAGTTTGTATTATTAACCGATGAACGCGCACGGAGCTCCATCCAGGCAACGTTGCAGTACGTGCGGGATGAAATGCTTTCCAGGGCCGGGGCAAGTCTGGCTCAGTCCGAACAGCGGGTCGAGGATTTCATGCGCAGTCAACCGGGCGCATTGAATATGCCCACTCATACCACCCACATAGTAAACCAGATCCAGACCCTGCAGGAAGAGGTCGAACGAAACAGGCTGGAGCTGGCCTCCATTCAGAATCGGAGGGATCGGTTGCAGACGGAACTCAATCAGATCGAGCCCGGACTGACCGATCAGATGAAGTCCGCTACCACGGCAAGAGTACAAATCCTTCAGGAAAACATGGCGAATCTGACCATCGAGCGCATGATGATTCTCAACAGAAACCCGGCCCTGCGACAGAATGAGGGCCAGGAGCCCCGGCTTCAGGAAATAAACAACGATATGGAACGCATCCGTGACGAAATCGATGCGCTGGTTACGGAAGGTCTGGATCAGTCAAGTGGATTTCTTTTTACGGAGGCCGGCGAAATCAACATGCGAATCCTCGAATTGCGACGCCAGATTGCCGACCAGACGGTTGAAAGTCTGAGATTGCAGTCATTCATAAACATGGCCGAAAGACGCATCACCGATTATGAAAGGCAGCTTGAACAACTGCCCGAGGAGCAGACGCGAATGGCCCGGCTTCAACGTGAGCGTGAGCGGGATGAAATTATGTACAATGAACTGGCGACCAGGGCCTTTGAACTGGGGCTCCTGGAGCAAAGCACGCGAGGCAGCGGTCGTATCTTCGAGAATGCTCTGCTGCCGGCGGTGCCGTTCAACAAGAATCTGCGGGTCAATATGCTTATAGGATTGGCGCTGGGTTTGGGGTTTGCCGTTTCAGGAGTTTTTCTGAGGGTGAAGATGGATAATCGCATTGACAGCATAGATCTCCTTAAAAGGAGCGGTTTGCCGGTACTTTCCGTCATTCCGGAAATGAGGTCCATCATAAGAAAGCAATTCAGGGGGAAAACGCACTATTCATTGGCAGGCAAAAAGGTATCTACATCGCTTGTACCGCTGTATGATCCGGTCTCCAATATATCGGAGAGTTACCGGCGGCTTTTTAATAACCTCAGATTCACCAATCCGGACAGCAGAAATAAAATTTTTGTATTTACCAGTTCCGGAAATGGGGAAGGCAAAACAACCACCATATCAAACCTGGCCATCAAAATGGCGGAAAGCGGCAACCGGGTACTGCTGCTGGACTGCGATTTTCGGAAGCCGAATATACACAACCTGTTCGGGCTTGCCAAGGAGCCGGGAATCACGGATTATCTGTTTTATGATATTCCCATTGATGAGATGATTGTATCCTCACAGGTTCCGGGGCTGAATATCCTGACATCGGGAAAACATACCGTAAATCCGGATCGCTTTTGCAACAGCGACAGGATGCGCAGTCTTATCGAAGGGCTCACGGAAAAATTCGATTATATTCTCATGGATACGGCCCCATTCGGAATCATTTCCGACGCTGCCCCGCTGATCCGCATGTCGGATGGAGTGGTAGCCGTTGTCCGTTTCAACCAGTCCAAAACCCCGGAGCTGGATCACCTGCTGGAAAATCTGAACAGTATACGTGCTGATATTGTGGGTACCGTGTTCAATGACTTCAATCCAAAAGTGGCGTCAGGACAATACACGTATAACCGCAAGTACGTCTATAGCGATAAGGTATACAAATCCTACAACAACAAAGTGCGGAAGTCTGAAAAAAAAATAAAAGATAAACAAAGCACATAACCGGTTGTTCGTATGTGCAAACCGGAGATCATCCGGATTTTTATACCACCACAAAAAATTCACAATGGAGTAATTATGACATCACTAATCATCAGAACGTTATTTTATTCCCTGCTGCTGACAATGCTTTCAACACTTCCAGTCAAAGCGCAGGTCGAGGTTCCATATGCACGATTTACACCGGATATTACTCGCCTGGCTCCTCCGGGTGTTCTTGCTGACACTGTTAATGTCTGGGGGGTTGTCAGTCAACGTGGGCGCTTTCTGGTTCCAAGGGGAACATCGGTAAGTGAGATACTGTCCTATACCGGGGGACCTGATATCCGTACTTCCAGAGTTGGCCGGGGAGCCAGCGTGCTCGGATACTTCACTCATCCCCAGGTGGAAGTGTACCTCAACAGAATGGACGCAAGCAGCGGCAATGAGTATGTGGAGCGCTGGACATTCCGTCTGAGCGAACCGTTTCCGGCGGACATGCGAAACTATCCGCTGAATAACGGGGAGTATGTAACCGTTCATATCCGGGAACGGCCCACCACATTGCAGTATATCCTTTTCGGGGTGTCAACACTGGGTACGGTGGCGGGGGGGTATTTCCTGCTTGATCGGGTCCTTTGACCGGATTTTTCAGGCAACTCTTATGAGTAAATCTTATGGCTACTCATTTGGGCAAATCCTCCAGGTGAATTCTCTGAGCCACAGGAAAAAAAACACCTTATACACTTAATAACACGAAATTGTTTGCCATACTAAAGAAAATACTCTACCTGCTTCCCAAGGGGGATTCGGTCAAATTGGCGATCCTCTTCCTGATGATGCTCATTGCGGCTCTTATGGAAGTGGCGGGAATCGGCATGATCCCGGCTTTTGTCTCTATTGTTGCCGATCCGGAACGTGTCCTGCAGTATGAACCCGTAGAGCGGGTATTCGTGGCCCTTGATATCAACACTTCCAGGGATCTGCTGATCTGGGGGGGAGGTTCGCTGGTCGTTATTTTTGTGATTAAAAACATCTATATCGTGGGGTTCTACTATATTCAGGCCCGCTTTGTGTACAAGCGCAACTACAGCATTTCCAGGGAACTGATGACTTCATATATGAAGGCGCCCTACACGTTTCACTTGCAACGCAATACCGCGGAATTGCTCCGGAATACCAATCAGGAAGTGCGCCTCGTGGTGCAACAGGTGATAAAACCGGCTCTCGAAATGGCCAGGGAAACGGTTATGGTGTTCGCGATTATCACGTTTTTGATGATCATGGAACCACTGATATCGGTGGTGGTATTCCTGGTATTGGGATCAACGGTTGGCGTTTTTCTGATGGTTACACAGAAAAAAATGAAACAGTATGGCCGGGATGAACAGGTGATGCGCCGGGAAATGATCAAATCCGTAAACCAGGGGTTGGGCGGAATCAAAGATGCCAGGGTGTTGAACAGGGAAGACGAGTTCATCAATGTTTTCCGGAAAGCCGCTTACCGCAGTTCTCGCATGCTGACCCTGAAGGAGTTTTTTACCAAAATTCCCAAACCGGTTGTTGAAACAATGGCTGTAGTCGGCATTATGTTGATTGCCGTTACCATGGTGGCCCAGGGACGCCCGATCAGTGCCATCATCCCGATCATGGCGCTCTTTGCGATGGCTACGGTCCGTTTGATGCCGGCCATTCAGCAGATCACAAGCATTATGACAAGACTCAGATACAGTATCGTATCTGTAGATCCGATATATGATGACTTGCTTGAGCTGGAGCCGTACCGGAGAAGTTCCCGAGATGATCGCGAATCAGAAGATCAAATGGAGGTTAAACGTTCCATTGAAGCCATTGACATCCACTATCACTATCCGGAATCGGACGAACAGGCACTGAATGGTGTTTCATTTTCAATACCCAGGGGAAAAGCCATTGCATTCATTGGAAGTTCCGGAGCCGGGAAAACAACAGTGGTGGATTTGTTACTCGGATTGCTGGAACCGCAAAAAGGAGAAATAAAGGTTGATGGCGTTGATATAACACAAAACCTCTCTGCCTGGCAACGGAGTATCGGATATATTCCCCAGTTCATCTATCTGGCCGATGAAACCTTGCGAAACAATATCGCTTTTGGTCTGCCTGATCATAAAATCAACAATGAAAAGGTCTGGCAGGCCATTCGCCTGGCACAACTGGAAGAGCTGGTGCATCGACTGCCGGAAGGTCTCAACACCATAATCGGAGAACGGGGAACCCGGCTTTCGGGTGGTCAAAGACAGCGTGTTGGTATAGCAAGGGCTTTGTACCATGACCCGCAAATTTTGGTAATGGATGAAGCTACCTCTGCTCTGGACAATATCACGGAGAAACTCATTATTGAAGCTATCGAGAATCTCAAGGGTGAACGTACGATCATCATGGTAGCTCATCGGTTGACAACCGTCATGAATTGTGACCTTCTGTATCTGATGGACAGTGGAAAGGTGATTATGGCAGGTACTTACAGGGAATTAATGGAATCCAGTGAGCATTTCAGGGAAATGGTCATTGATAATTAAGCAGTGAACAGGCGAATAGATATTATTGGACCTTCAGGTGTGGGAAAAACAACATTTGCCAATAAGCTGATAGCAAATGTAAAAGGAAAAAAAATCATAAGCTTTGAAAAAGCTATAGAAGCTGCAATAATTAATGACGAAAGTATTAAAAAATATATAAAGTTATATATTAAAGCAAAAATGCCTTATAAAAAACGACTGGTTAGATATACTATCAGTGATATAATTAAAAACCAAAAGATTGACGAAGATTATAAGTGGAAAAATCTGATAGAAGGACTCATAGCTATGCGACCTATAGAAGTGCGCCTTTGGTTACAAAGAATAAAATGGATAATGGATAGGATGGAAGTAATGGA
>SLOL01000177.1 GCA_007132495.1 Balneolales bacterium | reverse complement strand
AGCATATAGAGTCCGTCGGCCGCAATATCATGGGTGGCCGAACTGAACGCCATCAGCCAGAAAAAGGCCAGCGTAATCTGCAAAAACCCGGGCAGAGGCGTTGAAAAAGCAACACCGGCCATCGCCGCGCCGATCACCAGCTGCATGGTGATGATCCACCAGCGCTTGGTTTTGAGAAGATCTACCAACGGACTCCACAGCGGCTTGATCACCCACGGCAGATAAAGCCAGCTGGTATAAAGCGCGATCTCGGTATTGGAAACACCGAGCCGGTTGTACATGACCACCGTCACAAACATGACGATCACATAGGGAATACCCTGGGTAAAATAGAGGGTCGGAATCCAGGCCCAGGGATTGCGGTAGGTCGGCTTGCCGTTGGTCATGTGCTTTTATTCTGCTGTTCTGTATTCTGAGAGCTGAATTCTGTTCTCTGCTGCTCTGTATTCTGTTGTTCTGTATTCTGATTTCTGTTTTCTGAATTCTGTTTTCTGTTCTCTGCCCCGGCTGGCTGACAATCTAATAAATTTTTATGTAATTTCACCCCTGGATGCACCTCCAATTCACGATCATATGAGATACGCTGTTCACCCTTTCAACTATGGAGCCGAATAACCCATTGGATACCAAACTTCAGCACTTCCGTTCACAGTTTCCCCATACGTTGCGCAACATACGCTACTTCAATCATGCCGCCCAGTCACCGCTGGCCCGAGTGACCGTGGATGCCATCAATGACCATCTCGGAGAGCGTCACGACGGCATGATGATGACCTTTCCCAAAGATGTGAAGTTTATTCATCAGTGCCGGGATCGGATCCGGGAACTGATTCAGGCACCTGATACCGGCCGTATCACCTTCATCGGCAACACCTCCGAAGGATTAAACCGGGTGACTTCCGGTCTCGAATGGCACGACGGTGATGAAATCATTCTGAATTCCATGGAGTTTCCTGCCAACGTTTATCCCTACCGCAAACTGGAGTCCCGGGGGGTGAAATGTACGGTGGTGGATGCCGGGGACGGTACGGTTCCGGTTGACCGGATCGCGTCCGCCATCACCCCAAAAACACGTATGATCGCCATCAGCGCCGTCCAGTTTCTCAGCGGCTACCGGGCTGATTTGCCGGCTATCGGTGAACTTTGCCGGAAACACGACCTATGGTTTGTGGTCGATGGCATACAGGCGGCGGGAGTCATGCCGCTGAAACTTGAAAAATGGGGGGTGGACGCCTTTTCCACCGGCGGACATAAATGGTTGATGGCACCGACCGGCATCGGATTTCTCTATCTCTCTGAAAAACTCAACCGGGAGCTCAAAACCCCGGATCCCGGATGGCTCTCGGTCGAAGAGCCGTGGGATCTGTTCCGGCACAATCAGCTGCTCAAAACCGATGCTACGCGGTATGAAGGGGGAGTGCTCAACATTCCCGGTATTTACGGATTGAACGCCTCTATCGGTCTGTTGCTTGAAACAGGGATCGATCGAATCCGGGATCACGTTTTATCCTGTACAGAGAAATTGCGGCAAGGACTCATAAATACCGGCCTTGAGCCGTTTACCACAGGGCACAGGATGCATCTCTCCGGTATCATGACGTTCCATCTGCCGGAAGACATGGAATATGATGGCCTGGAGAAAACCTTTCAGGAGCGGGGGATTTACCTCTCAATCCGGAACGGTAAAATCAGATTTGCTCCACACGGATATAACACGTTTGACGAAATTGCCAATGTCATCTCTGAAACCGAATCGATATGCTCAAAAAGAACATGAGTAAAGTCCGGGATATCACACGTCACATCCTCTCCGAAGTGGTATTTATTGTCAGCTATACACTGAAGGATTGGCTTAGGGACAATATCCCCACCTATGGAGCCGCCCTTGCCTTTTACACCATTTTTTCAATAGCTCCGCTGTTGATCATCATGGTTGCCCTGGCCGGATTCTTCTTCGGGGAGTCGGCCACGACCGGTCAACTTGAGGAATACATGTCGCAGCTCATGGGTCCCGAAATGGCCAAAACCATTCAAAACTTCGTACTGGATGCCTACCAGCCGCGATCCGGAATCATCGCCACGATAATCAGTCTCTTCCTCATACTCTTCCTGGCCACCACTATTGTCACCCAGCTCCAGACCACGCTGAACAACATCTGGAAAGTTACCACCAAGCCGGAAGACAGCGGCATCAAGCGGTTTTTCATCAACCGGCTGATCGCCCTGGCACTCATTCTGATCTTTGCCAGTCTGTTTGTTCTCTCCATGCTGATGGAGTTCATTCTCGGTGCACTTGAATCCTTTCTCGATCCGCATATACCGGGTAGCATCGAAATCTGGACCGCTCTGAATACCGTATTCTCCTTCATTGTCCTGGTCATCCTGTTCAGCATCATTTTCAAAATGCTGCCGGATATCCATATCCGATGGACCGATGCCGCTATTGGAGCCGTTGTTACCGCACTGCTGTTTCTTTTGGGACGGTATCTGATCGGCGTTTACATGGGCATCGCCACCACTTCCACCTACGGGGCGGCGGGCTCCTTTGTCGTCTTCCTGATATGGGTCTATTACAATGCCATGGTGTTTTTTCTGGGGGCGGAATTCACTTATGTATACACCATTCGCCACGGTTCCCGCGTAAAACCGTCAAGTCATGCCGAATTTGTGAGGGAAATTGACGACATTATAGACGAAGACTCCTATGGCGGATAATCCGACAGGGTTCCTGCCTTCCAAAATATTCAGGTGGCCATGAATGCGAGATAAGGAAAACCGGAAGAATAACCCTGAAAAGAGCCCCCTGGAATAACGCTGAATAAGGTACAGCTTTGTTGTAATTGAACATTGCAGCGCTCTTTGGTGTTATGACAAACAAATAAAGCAAATGCACTAATTAATCATAGTTTAAAAGTGTTTGAGGTTTTATTAAAATAAAATACCAGGGCCGGAGGGCTTCAAGCCTCTATTTTTAAAATTGTTAACGGGAACCAAACTTTTCGGAATTTGATGAAGTCAAAAGAGAAGCGAAACGGGGGAAACAAGAGCAGGAAAAAAGAGCCGTTGCATCTGCAGCTCTTCAGCATTCACGGACTTATTCGGGGAGAGAATCTGGAGCTGGGCCGGGATGCCGATACCGGTGGCCAGACCAAATATGTTGTTGAGCTTGCCAAAGCATTGGGGGAACATCCCCGGGTCCGGAAAGTCGAACTTTTTACCCGGCTGATCGATGACAAAAAGGTTAGTTCCCAATACAAAAAAGAGATAGAGCCTTTAAGTGAAAAAGCCCGGATCGTCCGTATTCGTTGCGGCGGCAAGCGCTACATGCGCAAGGAGCTGCTTTGGCCGCATCTTTCCGAGTTTGTAGACAATGTACTGCGCTTCAATAAGAAAGAGAATATCACTCCGGATCTGCTGCACGGACATTATGCCGATGCCGGCTATGTGTCACGTCAGCTCTCCAAACTGACGGGCGTACCCTATGTCTTCACCGGACACTCCCTTGGCCGTTCCAAGAAAAATTCCCTCTCCCAGAAAGGGATGACCGAAAAACAGATGGTCGAAAAATTCAATATCAACGAACGAATCCAGGCGGAAGAAGATGTCCTCCGGACGGCAGCGCATGTAATCGTAAGCACCAATCACGAAATCGAAAAGCAGTACAAGCTGTATGATAATTACAGTAAAGCGGCTTTCACTGTCATCCCGCCGGGAATTGACGTGGACAAGTTCTATCCCTATTACTATGATCACGATGAAAATTTTCAAAAGCCGGAAGCCTATATCCAGGCGCGTGACAAAATGGAACGGGAATTTGACCGCTTCTACTACAACAGCGAAAAACCCATGATCCTTACCATTTGCCGTCCTGACCGCCGGAAAAATATTCAGGGACTTATCACGGCATTTGGTGAGAACAAGGAACTGCAGGCTATTGCCAACCTGGCGATATTTGCCGGTATCCGAAAGGACATTGACAACCTGGACGAAAACGAGAAGGAGGTATTGACCGAAATGCTCCTTCTCATGGACAAGTACGACCTTTACGGCAAGATGGCCTTGCCCAAGAAGCATGACCCCACCAATGAGGTTCCGGAACTCTTTCGTCTGGCCGCCGACAGGCAGGGGGTCTTTGTTAATTCCGCTTTTTCCGAACCGTTCGGCATCACGCTGATTGAAGCCGCATCAGCCGGAGTCCCCATTGTGGGTCCGGACGACGGCGGACCACAGGATATTGTCAAGAATTGCAAAAACGGAGTCCTTGTAGATACCACCGATTCTAATGCCATTGCCGAAGGGATCAAAACCATGCTCATAGACCAGGAAAAATGGCGGGAGTATTCCAATAACGGTGTGAATGGTGTCCGTGAACATTACTCCTGGTCGGCTCATGCCGAATCCTTCCTGAAGTCGGTGGACGATGTCATCGGCGATTATGACAAATCGACCAGCAAGCACGGTGTGACCGAAGCCCCGGGATGGCGTTTTGCCGACATGGATAAAATGCTGATCACCGATATCGATGACACCCTCGTCGGCGATGACAAATCCCTCAAGGATTTTATCGAAATCATGGAAAAAAACCGGACAGATGTCGGTTTTGGAGTAGCCACCGGCCGAAGCCTGGAACTGGTCGAGGAGATCCTCAAGGAGAAGGATATCCCGACGCCCGATGTCATTATCTCCTCCGTCGGTACGGAAATCTACTACGGACCGGATCTGGATAATCTGAACCAGGATTCCGGATGGCGCAACCACATCTCCTACCAGTGGAAGCCGGATCGGATCAAGGAGGTGCTGTCTGATTTCGATTTTCTGACGCTCCAGGACCGCGACGGAGAACGTGACTTCAAAATAAGCTACAACATGGACCCGAATGAGGATCACCTCGCCAGTGTCCATCAGCGGTTGACCGAGCACAAGCTGCGCTACCAGCTGATTTATTCACATGGGGCATATCTGGATATTCTGCCCACCCGCGCCTCCAAAGGGCGGGCGATCAAATACCTGGGGAAAAAATGGGACATTCTCCCGGAAAATATTTTGGTCTCCGGCGACTCCGGTAATGACTACGAAATGCTCTATGGTCAGCGACTTGCTATTGTAGTGGGTAACCACAGTCCTGAAATTGAACGGCTTCGCGGCAACCGCCGGGTCTACTTTGCCGATAACAACTACGCCGCCGGAATCATCGAAGGAATCAAATATTACCGCTTTATGGAGGCCTGATTCCAGCCGGTCCGCGGATCCTATTTCACAAACATCATGCGGCGGGTGAAGGACTGATTGCCGGCCTCCAGGCGGTACAGATAGATGCCGCTCGAAAGATTTTCGGCATTGAATCGCGTGGTATGTTCTCCTCGTGACATCTGCCGGTCGATCAGCGTTTCAATATGCCGGCCGGTGACATCAAACACCTCGAGCCTCACATGCATCGGTTCCGGAACAGAAAAGCTGATTTCTGTAGCCGGATTAAACGGATTCGGATAGTTCTGCTCCAGCCGGACTTCAACCGGCAACTCACCAATTCCGTTTTCCGCTGACGTTCCGGTTGCCCGGGCATCCATCGTAATGTGATTGAATCGTTGATTGCCGTCCAGATTGTCCGGTTCGGAGCCGACACCGGATGGAGTTATCCGGATGGTAAAATCGGGGTTGTCATCCACTTCTTCCATACCGGAAAAATCAAGTTCATGCATGATGTACTTCTCCCCCACCTTCACCGAACTGTATGGAAGCCCCTGGGAGACAAAGACACTGCCGTCTGTTGAATAAGCGATTTCATGTCCGGCCGCCCCGTTGGAAGACCGTGTAACCACATACCGGAACACCACATCGGAATGACCGGTGGTCGGCAGACGCAACAGAAAGTCCCCGGACGGATTGCGCAGGCGCAAAGCCCGGTCCTCGTCTTCATCATAAGGAACCGTTCTGGCGTTAAAAGGTGTGGGTGCATTGACCCGGTCCCACTGTTCCCCGTCATAGCGCAGCCAGGCACCGCTCACTGTGCTTTGCCCGCCGGTGATGCCGCCTGCACTGATCTCTGTGCGTGTCGGGAAAAAAACATCATTCGGAATATTGTCAAATGCCCAGTGGTGAATAAGATCCCTTTCGATCTCCTCATCCATGACATAACCATCAAGCGTGATATTATTAAAACGCTGATTTCCAGCGTCATTTTCCGGTTCTGAACCCTCACCGGTCATGGTCAGGCGAACCTGAAAATCCCGGTTGTCATCCACCCCTTCAATTTCTGAGAAATCCAGTTCAACAAGTTGATAGGTAGTGTCCACCGATATTTCTGTCTCGGGCAATCCATCGGACTGAAATGTATCGCCTCCGTCAACAGAATAGGCAATTTGATGCGAATGCGCCCCGCTGGTCGTGCGTTTCACGGCATAGCGGAATACCACATCGCGATAACCTGACGTGGGCAGTTCTATGGTAAATGCCCCGGAAGGATTTCTCAGCCGCAGGCCCCGGTCTTCCAGTTCATCATAGGGATCTTCCCGGGCATTCAAATTCGTGGGATCATTCACCCGGTCCCAGCTTCCGCCATCAAAGGATAGCAGCGCTCCGTACAAACGGCTGGACAGATCCAGCAGTTCAGGACTGGTCGTTGAAAAAAAGACATCATTGGGAATGTCATTGAAATTCCAGTGGTGGATGAGCACTTTACCGGTTTCATTCTGTGCCGGAAAACCGGAGCCGACGCCCCCGGTCGCCGATACCGTTGAAAACTGCGACAGCATCAATGACGTTCCGAAAAGGAGAGCAATAGCATAGTAACAAGTCGATCTGATCGTAAAATAACAGCGTAACTTTGGGGTCATGGCAGTGACATTCGTTTATCAATAAGTATAATTACCTGATTTCCGGGTTTCACAAAATTTTCGGATTTCACAGAATCAATTACCTAACGTGACGCAGCGCATCCAAATTATTCCGCCTTATTAAACAACAGCCTTTCGTTTTCGTTCGTGGGGATCGCGATACTTCTTCCGGACGCGAAAACTCTGCGGTGTAACTTCGAGCAGTTCGTCGTCATCAATAAACTCAAGAAACTGCTCCAAACTCATTTTTTTTGCCGTTGACAGTTTCACCGCATCGGCGCTTTGCGACGCACGGTGGTTGGTCAGGTTCTTTTTCTTGACCACATTCACGATCATATCATCGGTGCGGTTATTGATGCCCACTACCTGTCCCATATAGACAGGATCACCAGGCTCTGCAATGAACTCACCTCGATCCTGCAGCCCTTCCAGTGCATAATGGGTAACATTGCCGTTCTCCAGTGCCACCAGAACTCCGTTGGTTCGTCCCGGGATATCTCCCTTATAAGGCTCGTAACTGTCAAACTGTTGATGGATCATCGCCGTACCACGGGTCTCGGTCATCACATCACTTCGAAATCCGATCAATCCGCGTGACGGCACCCGGAATGACAGACGGATCATATCCAGCTCTGCGGTCATGCCGACCATGCTTCCCTTCCGGTTCATTAAAATTTCGATTACACGGCTGCTGTACTCCTCATCAACCGTAATAATCACCTCCTCAACCGGTTCGTGTTGTACACCTTCCACTTCCTGATACAGCACTTCCGGCCGCGATACGGCAAATTCATAACCTTCCCGCCGCATGCTTTCAATAAGAATGGCCAGTTGAAGTTCTCCGCGTCCCGACACCTTGAAGATATCCGGATTATCGGTGGCGTCCACCCGCAGTGACACATTGGTCCGCAGCTCCTTCATCAAACGGTCTTTGATCATATTGGAAGTTACGTATTTCCCCTCCAGACCGGCAAACGGAGAGTCATTCACCCGGAAGTACATGGCGATGGTCGGTTTGTCTATGTCATAGTAGGGCACCGGTGCCGGATCTTCATCGGTGGCAAGTGAATCACCGATATTCGTATGCTCATAGCCGGCGAGCGCGACGATGTCACCTGCCTCGCACCGGTCCACGGCTACTTTTTCAAGCCCCGCATAGGTATACAGTTTGGTGATGCGGGAATGCTCTTTGACCTCACCGTTTCTGTTGACCAAAAGTATGGGTTGATTGCGCTCGATCACCCCCTGTTCAATCCGGCCGATGGCAATCCGTCCGACATAGTCGTTCCACTCCACATTGGAGACCAGCATTTTGAACGGTTTTTCGAGGGGCCGCTCCGGTTCGGGAACATGATCGATGATGAGATCGAACAGCGGGGCCAGATCCTCATTGGTGTCGGAAAGCTCTTTGCGCGCAAATCCTTTAAGTCCGACAGCATATAAAATCGGGAAGTCCAGCTGCTCATCGGATGCGTCCAGACTCACAAACAGATCAAAGACCTCGTTGATTACCTCATCGGGGCGTGAATCCTGCCGGTCTATTTTGTTGATAACCACAATCGGTCGATAGCCCAGTGCCAATGATTTGCGAAGTACAAAACGGGTCTGAGGCAGCGGCCCTTCGGCGGCATCCACCAGAATAATGACCCCGTTTACCATTTTGAGGATGCGTTCGACCTCACCGCCGAAATCGGCGTGACCGGGAGTATCCACGATGTTAATCTTGGTACCGTGCCAGTTTACGGCCGTGTTTTTGGCCATGATGGTGATCCCGCGCTCACGCTCGAGATCATTGGAGTCCATGACACGCTCGGCCACTTCCTGGTTTTCCCGGAATGTGCCGCTTTGGCGCAGCATTTGGTCGACCAGTGTGGTCTTGCCATGATCGACGTGGGCGATGATGGCGATGTTGCGAATAGGTTGGTGCATAAGAAAATGTAAGAATGGGTATCTGTTCGGAGATAACTGTTCGATGGTAACTGTTCGGAGTGTCTAATCGGAGGTGTCTAACTGAATTATCCGTTCGGACAGGGTATGCCGTCCGAAACACAGTCCCGTTTGGTTTGTCCTGATTGGAATTCGCCGGCTCCCTGCAGCATCCCGTCTCTTGTCTTGCGGTTTTTTACCGCGAAAAAAGTTATCCGGAAAAATCTCCGTTGCCGTGAACCTTTTAATCATTTTTTCGTGGCGTTAAGATACGGATTTTTTTGATAAAAGTAAGCGCACAGAAGACTCCTCACCGACAAAAACATGTCTATAACAAAAAAACATGATTGACGGTCGGGACCGAATTCAACGTACCGTTATACGCCACCTGGAGAACGCTTACGAGGATAACGCTTAGATAACGCTTACGAGCGGTTATTTCTTTTTCTTACCGCCGGATTTGGAGCCACTGGATTTGGAGCCGCCGGATTTTTTACCTCCGGTGGTTTTACCGGTATCCTTCACGCCGGAATCGCCGAAGTCTACATCTTCGGGATCGACACTGGCAGTGGCTTTTCGACCCGTCGAATCCTGAATGGTTGGTCTGAAGGCCTCCAGGAAGTTCATTGGGATGGGGAGGAAGGTATGGGTCGAGCTTTCATCGCCGATTTCGGACATGGTTTGCAGAAAACGAAGCTGCAAGGCCACCGGTGTATTTTCGATCATCTTTCCGGCCTCTACCAGCTTGGCGGCCGCCTGAAACTCACCCTGGGCGTTAATGATCTTGGCGCGACGTTCACGCTCCATTTCGGCCTGCTGCGCCATGGCACGCTGCATGGATTCCGGCAGTGTCACATCCCGTACTTCCACGGTAACCACTTTGATACCCCAGGGATCGGTATGCTGATCGATGATCTCCTGAATTTTCTTGTTGATCTTGTCCCGCTCGGCGAGCAATTCATCGAGTTCGGCCTGCCCCAGCACGCTCCGCAGGGTCGTCTGCGCCAGCCAGGTAGTGGCAGCATGGTAGCGCTCCACATTGATAATGGCCTTCTCGGCATCCACCACACGGAAAAAGGTAATGGCATCGACATGGATGGTTACATTGTCCTTGGTAATGACCTCCTGCTTGTCCACATTGATGGTTAATACACGCAGATCCACCCTTTCGATCTTATCAATAAAGGGAATCAGAATGATCAGGCCCGGTCCTTTGGTCATATAGAATTTACCAAGACGGAATACAACGGCCCGCTCGTATTCCCTCATGATTTTGAACATCTGGGGGACCACGATCGCCAGAAAAATTGCAATCACTACAACCCAGGTTATAAGATCGGTAACGCCAAATAATGTATTCATGACAACCCTCTTTGCATTTATGATTTTGGGGATTTATCAACCGGTTTAACTTGCAGGGTCAACCCGTTCACAGCAACGATTTCACATTTCTGCCCTTTGCGGATCGGTGTATCACTTCGCGCATTCCAGTACTCTCCGGATATCATGACACGTCCGCGAGTTTGATCAATTTTCTCCAACGCTGTTGTGACCTCACCGACCATGGTGTTTACCCCGGTCCGGGTTTGTCCGAACTGGGCCCTGATGCCGTAGTAAACAACCCAACCGAAGAAAAGAACGGTAACTACGGTAGCAGGAATAAGCCAGGCGAGAGACAGCTGCATGTCCTGGGGCAGGTCCTGAAACAGCATCAGAGCCCCAAGGAAAAACGCAACAGCCCCTCCGCCGAGCAGCAGGCCGAAAGTGGGTGTAAAAGCTTCCATAACAAAAAGGATAATGGCTAATGCAATCAGGGCAAAACCGGCCACATTGATCGGCATGGCGGCCACCCCGAACAACAGCAGTATCAGGGAAATAACACCCGCCACCCCCGGTACGATGGCGCCGGGATTACTTATCTCACCCAGAATCCCGTATATGGAGACCAGGGTCAAAATCAATAGCACCTCGGGCCGCATGATAAACCCGAAGAACAACTCGGCCAGGTTGGGATCGATACGGTTCACATCCGCATCACGGGTCACCAGTTTATGCCCTTCAACTTCAAATCCGTGCATCTGATCCAGCAGATCATCCAGATTATCCGCCAGAAAATCGATGACATTGATCTCCAGAGCTTCCCTGCTGGTGATGGAGGCGCCATCCCGGACCGCAGATTTGGCCCACTCCACGTTGCGTTCACGCCGCTCGGCCACACTTTCAATGAAGCTTTCGGCGTAATTGAATATCTTTTGCTGTTGGACTGTATCCGCCTCGCCGCCACCCATTGTAACCGGTGATGCGGCCCCAATACTGGTGGTCGGAGCCATGGCCGCCACATGTGCCGCCAAAGTGATGAACGTCCCGGCACTGCCGGCATTGGCCCCCTCCGGACTCACGTAGACGGTTACAGGCAGTTCCGAAGCCAGCATCATCCGGACAATATCCTGGGTGACATTCAGCAGTCCACCGGGAGTATCCAGCTCAATGATGAGCATTTCATCACCGCGCTCCCGGGCTTCCTCAAGACCACGGGAGATGTAATTGCTTACCATCGGTCCGATGGAACCTTCCACACGGATAACACTTACCGTGGGACGATCGGTCTCCTCTTCCGGTTGGGAGGCCGTTTCATCCATCGCAACCAGGCCGGCGCCCAATATGAATACTGCAATCGCTATGACGGAACGCTTTCTCATATCAACCATAATGTTACTTTCAATATGCAAGGTTCCTGATTAAAAAAAAACTTCGAAACTCATTCCGTCTGCCTTATCTGTCATGTTGAGGATTTCCGGTAACGCAGAATCGCACCGGATATAAAGACCAGTCCAAAGCCCAACATCACCAGATAGGAGAACCACACATCCTGAATACCGGCGCCGGTAAGCATCACCCTACGGATGATATCGATGAACCAGGCGACCGGATTGGCCCAGGTCAGCGGCTGTACCCAGTCCGGCATGCTGTCGATCGGCGTGAAGAGTCCGCTGAGCAGGATGAAGATCACAAAAATGAACCAGGTGATGAAAATTGCCTGCTGCTGAGTGTGCGAAACGGTGGAAACCAGCAGACCGAGTCCGAGCGCCACCAGCAAGTAGGTGGTCACCAGCAGGTAAATCAATGCCGGACTCCCCTCAAACGGCACCTGAAACCAGAACCGGGCAAACAACAGTCCGATGGAGAACATCACCAGCGCCAGTATCAAAAACGGCACCAATTTGCCGATGATGAATTGTGTTTTGGTGATCGGTGTGACATTGACCTGCTCCATGGTGCCCATCTCTTTCTCACGGACCACATTCATACCCGACAGAAAACCGCCGATTACCGTGACCAGCAGCACCAGGATGCCGGGTACCATGTAGATGCGATAGTTGAGCCCCGGATTGAACCAGTGCCGTACATTGACATCAACCGTTGCGAAAGTCGCCGGATTCTCCCGCCCGGATGGCGGTCCGGTTTCACCGGCTTCAACTCCCGGCTCGGGATTCTCAAATCCGTGCTGACCGGACAAAGGTGTCGACATATCAACCGATCCCGCTCTCCCTGAGACCTGGCGATCCGCATTGTAGCGGTTGATGATCTCGGCGGCATACTGTCCGGCGATATTGGCCGAGAATCCGTCGACCGCATCGAACCGCAACGCTATCGGCGCCCGGCTATCTCGTTCCAGATCCCGTCCGGCGTACGCGGGCACCTCCAGCACCATGGTCGCCTCATTGCGCAGCAGAGCCCGGTCACCCGCACCGGTTTCCGTGGAGTAGCCGATAAGCCTGAAGTTTTCCGATGCCGCAAACCGGTCGATCAGGGCCCGGGAAGCCGGACTCTTGTCTCGGTCGATCACAAACAGATCGATGTCGCGAATCTCGAAGGTAGCGGCGTAGGCCAGTACCACCAGCTGGACAATGGGCATGACGATGATGATGGCGAGCATCAGCCGGTTGCGAAATATCTGCAAAAACTCTTTCTGTATGAGATGTCGAATGATGTTCATGAATTCCCGATAGGTTGGTCCGGCAGGATTATTCTTACCATGTGTGTCGGTTTTCTCAGGTCATGTGTGTCGGTTTTCTCTGTTCATGTGTGACGGCTCACTCCAGCCGGATTTTAAATGAATGAATACTGGATACAAGCAGGATGAACATCATCCCGAACAGGATCAGCGTCTCCATCCAGAGGTGCTCCAGACCGGCACCTTTGAGCATGATACCCCGGATGATGATCAGAAACCATTTGGCCGGCACAATATGACTGATCCACTGCAACACATCCGGCATATTCGCGATCGGGAAGATAAACCCCGAGAGCAGGATGGTAGGCAGGAGCAATCCCGCCAACGATATCATCATCGCGGTCTGCTGATCCCGGACCAAGCTTGATATGCGCACGCCCAGCGCCAGTGCGGTCATAATAAAAAGCAGGCAAAGCAGGGTGAACAGCACAAAACTTCCGCGGAACGGCACCTGAAAGACCGCCAATGCAACCACCAGCACCATGAACACGTTTATGACCGAAAGAGCCAGGTAGGGCAGCACCTTGCCGACGATGATCTGCATCGGATTCAGCGGAGATACCAGCAGCACCTCCATCGTACCCATCTCCTTTTCACGGGCAATGGTAATGGAGGTGAGAAACGCCGAGACCAGCATCAGGATAAAGGCAATGAGTCCGGGCACAAACAGATTGGCACTACGCAGGCCCGGGTTGAAGAGCATGCGTGTCTGCGGGTTTATCCCCATTGCTGTGAATTCACCCCCGCCATGGTTTACAGCATTCCACTCGCGCTGATAATCCCGGATGACATTGGTTATATATACCTCGAGCATCTGGGCCATGTTCGGTTCCGAAGCATCGGTAATTACATTGACAGCAGACCGGCCTTCGCGGATGAGCTTCCGGCCGAATCCTGGTTCAAATACAATTACTCCGCGAGCCAATCCCTTTTGGAAGATCTTCTCCACTTCCGCTTCGCTTTCCAGGAATGCCGCCAGTTGAAAGTGCCCCGATGCCAGCAGCTTGTCGGTGACCTCCCGCGTCACCTCGTCGCGCGACTGATCCAGAATGGCGATATCCGCTTTGTTGAGTTCGTTGCGGATGGCGTATCCGAAGAGCAACAGCTGTATCAGCGGCATACCGAACAGGATGAGCAGCGTCCGGCGGTCCCGGAAGATGTGATAGAACTCCTTGACGATGAATCCCCAAAAAGCCTTCATGTTGCACCTCCGCCCTCCGGCTGGTTCGGATTTGATCTGCTTGCTGTCCCTTCTCCCGGAGGGGGTGTTGCCCCTCTCCCAGGCCGGTTTGCGGCACTTTCGTCCGATCGGGTTTCTGCATTTTTCCCCAAGCGATTTGCGGCACCGCTCCCCGACCGGGCCAGTTTTACAAATACCTCGTCGATATCCGGAGCTCCGAACCTGCGTTTGAGTCCGCCGGGTGTGTCCAGGGCATCAATGCGCCCCTCGACCATGATCGTGACCCGGTCGCAATACTCGGCCTCATCCATATAGTGCGTGGTGACAAATACCGTCGTCCCCCGATCCGATGCCTCGTAAATGAGATCCCAGAACTGCCGCCGGGTGATCGGATCGACCCCGCTGGTGGGCTCGTCCATAAAAACAATGGCCGGATCGTGAATCACAGCGGTGGAAAACGCCAGTTTCTGCTTCCATCCGAGCGGCAGATCACGGATGAGCCGGTCGCGGACTCCGGTGATTTCGAGTCGATGGAGCAGCTCTTCGGTCTTGCTGCGGATGTTCCGGCCGGACAGTCCGTAGATCCCTCCGTAAAACCGGATATTTTCGGTAACCGTCAGATCTTCATACAGCGAAAATTTCTGACTCATGTAGCCGATCTTCTTCTTGATGGCCTCGGCACGGGTGAATACATCCTCTCCGGCCACCATGGCGGCTCCGGAGGTGGGTGTCAGAAGTCCCGTCAGCATCCGGATTGCCGTTGTCTTTCCCGCCCCGTTGGCCCCCAGAAAGCCGAAAATCTCACCCCGCTTCACCTCAAAACTGATGTGATCCACCGCGGTAAAATCCCCGAACCTGCGGGTCAGCTTGCTGACTTCTATGATGTTATCTTCCTTCATAATACGGCAATGTTATTCCTGTTACATTACGCCATGATGATATCCCGGCTCATAAACCCGCTTCTGTAATTCCTGTTTCATGACTCCACTCCTGGTTCGTTTGGGGTTTACGTTCGGTGGAATTCTGTTGCGCTGTTATCAGGCGGCCCTCCACCCTCCTGCCGATCCATCAGCGATATAAGGGTATCTTCGACCGTAGGACGAATTTTTTCGATCTGCACCTGAGCCAGCCCCTCTGATTCCAGCCACGATTTCAGCTCTTCGGGGTTAAAATCATCCCGCCGGTCGGTGTAGTGGACCTGTTCGCCGAAGGTGAAGACCGATCCGGCATGCGGAAAGGACCGGAGTGCTTTCAGCAGCCGGTAGCAACGGTCGGCCCGCACCGCCCACAGCTCCCGCCCGAAATTGCCGGAAATACCCTGAGGGGTATTGACATCCAGAATGTGCCCCCGGTGCATCAGGGCTATGCGGTCGCAGCGGGAAGCCTCGTCCATATAGGGCGTTGAGACGAGCACAGTCAGGCCGGTCGCTTTCAGCTTGTCGAGCATATCCCAGAACTCGCGTCGCGATACGGCATCCACCCCGGTGGTCGGTTCGTCCAGGAACAGCACATCGGGTTTGTGGATCAGTGCGCAGCTGAGCGCCAGTTTCTGCTTCATCCCGCCGCTCAGATCGCCGGCACGTCTTTTTTTAAAGGGTTCGATCTGGTGATAAATATCGCGGATCAAATCATAGTTCGCAGATACGGTGGTGTTGAAAATGGTGGCGAAAAACCTCAGATTCTCTTCCACCGACAGATCCTGGTAGAGGGAAAAGCGTCCGGGCATATACCCGACCCGCCTGCGAAGCTCTTTGTAGCCGGTGACCGGATCGAGGCCGATAACCCGAGCCTCACCATCATCCGGCAACAGCAGCGAGACGAGAATCCGGAACAGTGTGGTTTTGCCGGCGCCATCCGGCCCGATGAAACCGAAACGTTCGCCGGGATTGACCTCGAACGACACCCCTTTCAACGCCTCAATGTCACCGTATTTTTTTTTCAGATTACGAACCGTAACGGACATTTTTTAATCCGGCACAACTGTTGCCGGCCCATGGTTCATCAAAATTTCACTTCGCCCGGCATCCCGATCTTGAGCCTGCCGTCGTTCGGAACGCGTACTTTGACGGCATACACCGTGTTGACCCGCTCTTCACGGGTCTCGATGGTCCGCGGCGTGAACTCGCCCCGGGAAGCGATCCAGGATATCTCGCCTTCAATCCGCTCCAAAGAACCGCCGGGGCCGTCAAAAAGCACCTCAACGGTCTGACCCGTTTCCACCTCCGCCAGTTGGGATCCGCTGATATATGCCCGCAGATACATGGTTTCCAGATCGGCCAGTTTGTAGAGCGGTTTGCCGGAGGTGACCATTTCGCCCGGCTCGGCATAACGGCTCAGAACAGTACCGGCAACCGGATTTCGGACGGTCGCCCGTTCGATGCGGTCACGCAGACGCTCCAGTTGCGCATCTACGACCCGCGCCTCACTGCGGATGCTGTTTTCTTTCGTTTCGGCGGCGGTGATCTGACGCTCCAGCACACTCACCTTGCCTTCGGCATCATCCAGCTGGCGGCGTGTGGCTGCCCCGTCGTCATGCATTCGCCGCACCCGGTCCCGCTCCACACTTGCCACGCTTTTTTGTTCGCGAAGCACATCGGCCCCGGCGCGGACCTCCTGCAAACGGGTGAGAATGGACGCTTTTTGAGCATTCAACTGGCGGTGCTCCAGATAGAGGGCCATCGTATCGACCTGTGCGACGACCTCAGCTTTGGTCAGCCTGCCCCCTTCGTCAGCCGCCAGCGACAGCAAACGTCCGCCGGTCTCCGCCGATACCATTACTTCGGTGGCCTCAAAATTGCCGTATGCATCGGAGGTGATGTCGTTACCGGTGCATCCAGCGGCAATGAAGATATACGGGAAAATGATGAACGGGATGAAGATCGCCGGGATATTGTCACTAATGATCTTTGCCATGATTTTGATTACCCGTTTTGATGATGTAATTTTGCCAGTATTTTGCGAGCTCTATACGGTGCTGTTCGCGGTTGATTTCGGCGCGGCGGCGATTGCCGAGCTCCCGGATATATTCACTTGCGGTAATGGTGCCGTTTTCCAGCCGGCTGGCGGCGTCGGAGACAATGCGTTCATGCAGTGCGATGATCTCTTCATCCTCCCGGATGATCTCCCGCAGTTCGGCGATCTGCCGGATATCCTCCTGAAGCGCCATAGTCATATTCTGCTGAAAAACTTGCTCCTCATTATCCACAATTTGTCGGTTCAGATGCAGTATCCGGCGTTCCCGGTCGTCGGTCCGCCAGTTCCAGACCGACCACCTGGCCCGCACACCCAGCACGAACCAGGGCTGGAAATCGTCCTCAAACAGATTGAGACCGGGCCGTCCATAGGCTGCCTGACCGAATGCCGCTACGGTCGGGCGATATGTTGCCGTGACCATCTCCTCCCGTCCGGCCAGTACGGCCCGATGAGCTTCAAAAAGTGCCGCCTCCGGCCGGGACGAAAACTGCGGCTCCGGCAACTGATCGGGTACCTCCGGAAGTTTCAAAACGATATCGTCCGGAAGTCTGGTAACCAGCAGTTCCGACAGTACGGCCATGGCGGCCCGTTCACCGGCCATCAGCCTGCGACGCTGCTGATGCAACCGGAGCTTTTCGGCCCGGATGGCATCACGGGCCGACTCCGGAAGCACACCGTGTTCGATTCGCGAGTCCACCTCCACCAGACGCTGATCCAGATCGGCTTGACTCACCTCCAGTGCTTTTTGCTGCGCGCGCAGGGTATGGATGGCAAACCAGGCTTCGTTGATCCGGTCCCTGAGTTCGTGCTGCCGCACCCGGACCTCCTGTTTGGCGCGCTCCGACCTTCGGTGTTCCAGCTCCTTTTGTGAGCCGGTGCGTCCGCCGTCATAGAGCCGCTGCTCCAGATCCAGAGCGAGCTGATAACGATCCCTCGGCTGGGATGGAAAATCGACGCCGTTCGGAGTACCGGGAAAATCCATATCAATTTCGGTGACATCGGATTGATATTGCGCCAAACCGGAAAGCGAAATCCCGGGCAGCCATCCGGCATCCAGATTCCGGATGTTAAGATCGTGGATACGCTCCTGGTGTTCGATCTCATTCTCAAGCGGAAAACGTTCGTGAGCCAGGTCATAAGCCTGCTCGAGGGTCAGAGTATCCGGCGTATCGGAGGACAAAATCAGGGTAATAAATAGCAGTATCATAATGTTCGATGATTTACAACTGCGTTAGAACTCATTGAATTGGTGTTCATAGGGTTTGTAATCCTTGATCAGAATGCGGAATGCGTAATCAATGACCTCCGACTGCCGCTCCTCCAGAAATTCATTGTACTGGTCGTCATCTTTTCTGAGCCAGTGCCGGATGATAGGCCGGGCAATGGAGGGATAGACGCACATGCCGATAATGCTTATGACAAATTGTTCCGGTATCACCTTGTGGTATTTGCCTTTTTCAATGCCGTCCCGGATTTGCCGGAGAAACAGATTGGGCTCCCTCTTACCGTAATCAAGGCCATCCCCCTCTTCCATGTGTACACTTCTTCCCTGGACCATATCCAGCAGGCGATCCGGATTTCTTGTCAATTCATGGATAACAAACAATGGCAGATGCGGATTTTCGATCAAGGTCCGGAGAAATGACCTCACAAATGTGGTAATCCGTTCTTCCACCGTAAGTTCGGTCTCCCGGAATAGAATACCGGAAAGCGGAATCATGAATCGCCGGAAATCCTCCTGAAATACCGCTTGAAACAGCTTATCCTTGCTCCGGTAGTAATAGTGCAGAGATGCCTTGTTGATCCCGGCTTCATCGGCGATCTGTTGCATGCGGGCTCCGCCCAATCCCGATTTCTGAAACACTTTTCGCGCCGCTTCCAGGATGATTTGCCCGGTCTGTTTCTCTTCCTGCGTCATTGTCAATGTAGGTTGTTTGATTTGACTATATGATTTAACCATTTGGTTATATATGATTATTATAATCTCCTCAGACAACATAGTCAAGAAAAATTTGACCATTTGGTTAAATTATTTGATTATACCTGGTAACCCCCCTTCCGCAAGCTCTTTATTTGTTGGTTACACGGATCGACTTTCCTTAAGAAAGGAATATGATCAGGGGTTGTCTTCCTGTGTATCTGCCTGCAACTGATCATCCTGTGCGATACTTCTTGCCTGGCGCATTACATTCCGGGCGGTCACGCCGTATACCGGGGTAATCGGCACGCCTGCGGACCGCAATGCCCGGGCGGTAAAGACATTGGAGGTTTTGGGAATGTAGTATCTTCCATGCGCCTGGAAAAAGGCGCTGTTACCATAGCGGCCGTAGCTGTGGTATATCGGATTGCCTTGATCATCGGTACGAAAATAGCCGGCGAGAAAGGCTGTCATCTTCTCCATCCCTTCTTCGGAAATTTGCAGGGTGACCACATCCGAGCCGGGAAAATAGTTTTCCACCGGCACATCCATACCAACCACATGGAGCACACTGCGGCTTGGCCAGAAAATCGCTCTGAGCAACACCCAAAACGGGGGATCGGGATCGGGATAGTACTT
>SLOL01000143.1 GCA_007132495.1 Balneolales bacterium | reverse complement strand
TGAATGTCAATAACCTGACCAATGAATTGGAAAGAGATGTCATAAACCACATGGGGTACGCCAACTACATAGAGGATTACGGCCGGAATGCCAACCTGGGTGTACGATATCAGTTTTAAGTTTTTTATGAAATAACTATCACTCAAAAATTTAAATGGAATTATTAAGGAGGTGATATACATAACAATTTGTCATGGATAACTGAAACGTTTAATAAAAAGAAAAGCAGTAGTGTCGGTTTCATCAAAATCAACCACTCATTTCATCATTTAGTTGAATAGCCTCTAATTTCATGACATAATTCAGCTAAATAAAATGGGTAAACTCCTAATACTATGGAAGGTAATAACCATGAAAACAGTACTACAATTATCTACGGCTTTAGTAATCATCCTGATTCTCGGCGCAAATGCTTTGGCGCAGACGGAATCAAGAGGGGATACCTTGGTTATTGGCCCTTTAAACTCCGATGGTCAGCCGGCGGGAGCATTAAATGAGGCCATACATGGAGATGTAGATGCAAACGGTAACAGACTCCATAGCGTGTATAAACTACACCGCGGCACACAATATATCCTTACAGAAACACTCGAAGCAGATTTCCCATTAGTCATTGTTGCGGATGATCCGGATGATGATCACCATCCTCCTGTAATTCGTGCCGGAGTTATGGCTGATGGAGGCAATGTCAACCCGTTGTATCGTATATTTGACGACGCCACTTTTAGAAATGTCTGGCTTACTGGTGTCACTGCGGACGGTGATGGAGGAATCAGCTGGATACTCGATGAGGTGCAGAGTACCGGTAAAACCATTACTTATGAAGGCTGTATCGTGGAATATCCCTATACAGGGTGGGCCGCGTTTAATGATGTCGGAGGACAGAATGTTTATAAAGTAAACGACTGTATCTTTATGAATCATGGATCACCCGGCGCGACCTGGAACGGGGCAATTTGGAACGGGGCTGGAAGAGATTCAACCATCATACGCAATAGCACATTTTTTAATTTCGGTGCTTTTGCATCCATTAATGGACCGGGTACTTTCTATACAGAGCTTGAACATAATACGTATGTAAACTCTATGGTTCATCCGGTCGAAAGCCATCAACACGTCATTAAAAAGTATTCGAATAACCTTTTTGTCAATACGCATGCTTTCAGTGACGATGATGATGAAATTGCGAGACATTTTGACCAGGAAGTGAAGGGGATCATGAATTATGCCGAGATTCAGTGGGACCCGCAGGTGCTTGACTCGTTATTCGGACCCACTGGTGTTTATGGCAAAAGCTATGATCCCAACGGCGACGGCGTGTTGACCGAAGACGAGCTGGTCTGGGAATTGAGAAACAACGCCTGGTGGTACACGGATCCCATAACAAGCTACTGGGAAGACTTTGCGGATGCGCCTCATAATGTTGTTCCCAATCCCTGGATGAATAACTATAACAAAGCGATGTTTGAAAACCAGGACGACACCTGGACATGGGATCTTTGGACCTACGAATGGCCGGAGGATGACGAAGGTAACCCTGACTACGATCAGGATCCCATCGATTCTACAAAGTTCACGATGGAACATGAGCCTTTCCAATTCTTTGTCGAAGAAAACACGATGAATATGGACCCCGGTATCGTTGATATGAAGGGTACCGACGTGCTGCTGGGAGAAGCTGCCAGAAACATCAGACTAGAGTGGCAAGGGGAGGATGTTACTCATCCCAACTGGCATAATGTAGACGACTATCTTGACTTTGCAGGCCGCTGGCCTTTGGACTTTGATCTGTCCTATACCAATGCCGATTTGCTGACTGCCGCCGATGGTTTCCCGGTCGGCGACCTGAATTGGTTCCCCGATGAAAAAGAACGTTGGCTGGTGAGTGCAGACGATCCCGGATCCGGTTTTGTACCTCAAAACTTCTCGCTCTCCGCAGCCTATCCGAATCCATTCAACCCAACGGCGCGCATCGAGTTTACGCTTCCGGTGGCATCGGAGGTTCGACTGGAAGTCTATAACATGATCGGCCAGCGAGTTGCAGTACTGGTTGACGGGTTCCGGGCCGAAGGCACACACAACGTACAATTTGACGGAACCGGACTGGCTTCGGGTGTGTATATCTATCGCCTGCAGGCCGGCAACCATACCGCCGTCAATAAAATGACCCTTGTTAAATAGTATGTAGCATCTGCTTAATGGAGACCATTCCGGTTCTTGCGTGAGCCGGAACGCGAACAGTTAACAATAAACGCCGGGAGCCATTGCTATGGCTCTTCGGCGTTTATATATGTGCTCCCGGCAGGGCGCATCCGCTTGGAAGTGAAAGTTTCCAGTGCACCTAAAAAGAGGTGTATTTACTCGGGCGTCATCAGCGATACGAAACTGGTGGCATCAAGCGGAAAGCGGGCTTCGCCGTTTTGGACAGTGACCGGTTCTCCTTCTTCTATATCACGATCGACATTGGTGGTAAAGATGCGAAGCTCGGTAATATCGTCCGGCAAACCGCTGATAGTACCCTCTCTGGCCGCACCGTTGTTGACCACATGGATGGCATATACCCCGTTTTCGTTATCTCCCATGGCGGCACTGGTAACTTCTTCATGATTGTTTCCGACAGGCATGTGATGCAGTCCGTGAGGCGTATTGGCGAGTTGGAGAAGATTCCAGTAACGAACCGTCGGGCGCAGAGGCTCATCATTTCCGTATATTCCGCCTCCGGCAAGTACGGAGTAATCGGCTGTCAGCTGCCACTGCAGGATGGTCATCGGCTGATTGATAGCCAGAATCCGGGTGTACAGATTGATTTCTTCCATGGCGTACACTTTCTCTTCAAAAAACCGCCCATATCGGTGTCCGGCGGCATCTATGCTCCCTTCCCCGATGATCAGGGGAATATCCATCCGTTCTGCAGCATCGGTCCACCGCTGAAGAATTTCCGTATCCCATCCCCGCCAGGAGTGATAGGAAACAGGCCCCATATATGGTTGAGCTTCAGGATCGTTCATGGCGTGCTGTATAAACCAGAAAGCATTTGCATCGGCGGCATCTCCCAGAAGCACTTTGGTTGGCAAACCCGCCGATTCGAAATGGGCACCGAGCTCTTTAATGAGTTTGGTATGCTCAGCCGGACTCTGACGAATGTCGATGCCCAAATCGGATTCGTTGAATGAAAAATATT
This sequence comes from Balneolales bacterium, assembly GCA_007132495.1. Lineage (GTDB taxonomy): Bacteria > Bacteroidota > Rhodothermia > Balneolales > Natronogracilivirgulaceae > SLOL01. Next base: position 2,602 of record SLOL01000143.1, on the reverse strand, counting down.
GTACCTCGGTGTCGTATTCTTCTCTGAGGTAAAGGACATAATCGGCAATAGATTCATAGATTTCCTGTGCACGATTCTGATCAAGAGGGGTACCCCGTAATCCACGCAGATCAATGCCCGGCGTCGATTCGGTGTCCAGCGCCCAATCCGGTCCCCACCATGCCGCGATCATTGTAGGCAATCCCATTTGATAAAGTCGCTGAGTCATCTCCATGGCCGCTTCCACCCGGGGATGCAAATTGCCGGCACGCGCCTCTTCGATGGGGTCTTCATTCCGGTTCGGATGCCAGAGATGCCAGGGCATCTCATTGCGCCCCCAGCCAAGCGGCATGTTATCCAGGATATAGTCGATGACCTGTGGATCCCGGGGACTTTGCAATCTGAAGTTGCCGCCAAAGCCGTCCCATACGGCTCCCGGGTCGGAAGTGTCAAGCACCAACTCGACGGGTCTGCGATCTATGGATCCGGAGGCGTGGATTTGAAATGATTTTTGAGCTTCCTGACCTTCGGCGACAACTCCGGAAATAATCGGTATATAGACCATGATGTGATCCGGGAAGTCCGCTTCCCCGCGGATGAGCACTTCGGTCGGCTCTTCAAAAGTAACCTCAAGCCGGCGTTCCGGGGATATGAATTGAAGGCCGGATGCTGTAGTACGGGCATATTCGGTCAGCGGATTGATCAGTGTTCCTGAAAAAGGAACCGCGTCATAATCAGAACCTTCGAATCGGACCTCTCCGGCATTATAGTATTTGCGGGGCAGTTCAAGGGTGAAGTAAGCGCCCGAGATATTCATATCCTCTTCAGCTTCAACATGCACCGTTACATTAGCACGACCTTCACCGGCTTCTGTTACTTCCTGTACAAACTCCAGTTCCTGCAGGGTTACATCCACAATCTGTGTATTGCCATCCCTGACAAACCCGGATCGTTGACGCTCCTTGGCGGTTCTCCCGCAGTGAATGCGACCTTCCCCGATCTCCATGCCGTAGTAGTGATTTAAAAAATTGCGGGCATGGGCCAGATCATCACCAAGCGGCTCATAACAGGTCAGCAGCCCACCGTGATGTGCCAGAATTCTCAGGCTGCTGCCGAACTCCATCAGTTGTCCGTTGACCCGGATCCCTTCAAAGTTACTCCAGGCACGGATTTCGGGTTCGGTAGTTTCAATTTCTTCCCGGGTGTCGGTATTACAACCCAGTAGCAACAGGCCTAACATCGCGCTCATCAGAAATCTCTTTCCATATAGGCGGCATTCATTTTTTCTATATATCATGGCTATTATTTTTTGATCATCATCTGAGGTATGTCCGGTCTGATTTTTCCAGTTGCCAATCAACCTTATTAGAGTCGGTCAGTAGGGGAATATATCAGTGTGAAGTGTGTCGGGTTTATGGTTCAGTTGTACATATCCGGCAGATCGTCTTCAAAGAGAATGAGCGGGTGATTTCGGAATTCGATAAAGTTTTCGGCGGAAGTGTGTCCGGCATAGGGGGCGAAAAAGTGATTTTCGCGATCGGTCTCGTGGTTGGCGTTACGCCACACCTGGGCCCATGCTATACGGCGGGTAGTCTCATTGTAATCAATACCGGCAAGGTAGACATCGGTCCACCAGGTGTCATCCGGAATCGCATTGAACCCGGATTCGGTCAACGCCGGAATCTTCCCGCGCTCTTCGGCCAATGTGACTACCGTTTCCAGCTGTCGCACAAACTCATCGCGGGTATCAGCAGAATGCAGGCTGTGGTAGTCGTCGTATCCCATGATATCGACATATTCGTCACCGGGGTAACGCTCCAGATAATGCTCACTCGATTCAAAACGGTCAGGTGAGTACGCATAGAGCAGGTGACGATGGCCCTTCTCATCACGCAGATATTCAACGGTGAAACGCCATAGTTCATGAAATTCCTCTGGCGTGCACAGTTCACGTCCCCACCAGAACCAGGTGTGGTTCATCTCATGCCAGGGACGGAAAATTACAGGAATCGGATCTCCGCCTTCGGTCTGTAAACCATGGAAAAAGTCCGATAGGCGTTCCATCCATGTCACAAACTTTTCGTGCTCCGATCCTCCGGGGAGGATATCGGGTACAGCCGGGGTGGTGTCCCACGCACTGCCGCCGCTGACCGGGTTGTCCGGGTGCCAGCTGATGGTGATCACACCGCCGCCTTCATAACCTTCCCGGATCCACTGCTGCATGTCATCGAAATTCACGGCATCCAGGTTCTCTCCGGCACCATGCTCAATATGACCCACTTCCCAGCCGTACAATGCCGGGTGAGACCCGGTGACATCCTTGACATCCGACCGTCCCGGCTCTCTCATCCAGTGAACACCATAAGCAAGGGCGTCCTGGTGACCGAAAAGAACATGATCACGGCGTATCTCATTGAGGTTTACAAAAAGCGCCCGGGTTTCGGCGGTGGCTTCAGGATCCACCAGACGGGGTGTTATGGTATCTTCAGGTGAGCATCCGGAGAAAGCAGATGTCAAAAGGGCAGCCGGTAATAGTACAGTAAGATATCGAACCATTGGTTTCATAGTTTTATTTCCATTTTATGTATTGGCAAAGTAAGTTTTGCAGCGAACGGCCTGAAGT
>SLOL01000100.1 GCA_007132495.1 Balneolales bacterium | reverse complement strand
TTTACCTTTCTACCGGCCCTTAATGATTTTTACCGCTTTTGCACTGCTGCTTGCAGCACCATTGGTCGGGCTGTTTCCGGAGTCCGTAGTTCTGCCGGCATCGGGGGCGAATACGGCTGTCGCCCAGGAACGCGAAGAGGTGTTTTTGTCTTTCCGATACCGCGGCGTCGGCGATCAGGTGATCATCGGACTGTATTCCTACGAGACGGAGCAGGTATACCTGCCGGTCACCGAACTTTTTGAACTGCTCGAAATCTACTATCAGGTCGATTCACAGAACCTGCGCGTCCACGGCCATTACATCGAACCGGACCGTCCTTACGAATTGCATTTTCTGAACCGGACAGCCACCCTGGACGGAGAGCAGACCGCTTTCACCGCGGATCACATGCTCGTGGACGAATTGGACTTCTATCTGCTTCCCGAAATATTTGAAGAAGTGTTCGACCTGGAGTTTGAGCTGGATATGAGCGGACTGGTACTCCGGCTGCAGACCAGCGAAACCATGCCGGTCGTTGACCGCCTGGAGCGGCAGCGCCGTCGGCAACGTGCCGATCTGGGAATCCGGACCCGGGAGCTCTTTCCCCGGGAGTTTGAACGCGACCGCCGGTTCCTGGGAGGCGGTTTCCTCGACTATTCGATCACCGGCAACATCACCGATCAAACCAACCAGTACAGCTATACCGCCAGTATAGGTGCCGAAGCGCTGGGCGGCGACGTTCAGGGAAATCTCTTCGGATCGTATTCTGATATATCCAGTAATTTCACCACCAGCGGTCTCCGCTGGCGCTATGCGTTCCACGACCAACCATGGATCACCCAGACCCTGGTCGGACAGCATCGTACCCAGGGACCGCAAACACGCCTGTTCCGCGGCCTCCATCTTACCAACCAGCCGCTCGAACCCCGTCGCACCCTCGACGAATATATCTTCCGGGGCAGCGCACCGCAGGACTCTGAAGTCGAACTATTCATCAACAACCGACTTGTGGACTACCAGGAAGTGGATGAACTGGGCTTCTATCAATTTGCCATTCCGCTGAGCTACGGAAGCAACAACGTGCAGATTATGATTTACGAACCCGACGGACGTATCCGGGAAGAGGACCGGCGTATCCGCGTCCCGTTTACCTTTCTGCCGCCCGGTGAATTCAACTACCATATCAGCGCCGGACGTATGGACCAGCCGGTCTTCGGCACCAGAGATGAATCGGACCTGGCTTCGGCCGAGTTTTCTTATGGCATGTTCAACTGGCTCACAGCCCGCGTCGGCGGGGAATATCTCACCGACCTGCACGATGTCCGGCCGTTCTTCTATGGCGGTTTGTCCAGCCGTATCCTCGGGCAGTATCTCGTTAACCTCGACATCGCCCCGGATGCCTATTACCGGATGTCGGCCGGCGTGGTTTATCCCAATTCGATGAGCTGGGACGTCAGCTATTCCCATTTTACCACCGACCAGGGGCTTTACAACATCGCCGGATATGATTACGAGGCCCGTGCCAACCTGTTTGTTCCGATTCAAATCGGCCCGATCCCTTTCAATTTCCGTTTCGGCGGTGATCGGCAGGGTTTTGGAACCGGCAGCAACAACCGCGTGCGTGCCGATCTCGGTATCCGTCTCGGGCGACTCAACCTGCGGGGCGGCTTCCGGAACACCTATCGTATGTTTGGAAATGAGCTCCACTCAACCGACGGGAATATCCGCGCCACCGCATCCTACTCCACCCCTCGCACCCGTACCATCCCCGCCGTCATTCGCAGCATCTACCTGCGTGGACAGGTGGACTACAGCATGCGCCGGGAACAGATCGAGCGGGTGGATTTCCAGCTATCGCGCAATGTCTTCTCCGGCGGGCGCTTCAGAATCTCCTATGGACACAATCTGGTCGGGGGATTCAGCAGTATACAAGCGGGACTGTCTCTCGACTTCACCAGCGTTCGTGCCACCACCACCGCTCGTACCGGCCGGAACACCAGCTCCATACGGCAGAACTTCCGTGGTTCGGTGGGGTTTGACGATTTTCACAACCGGATCGTGCTGGAAAACCGCCAGCAGGTGGGCCGTTCCGCCGCCTCCATACGGCTTTTCGCCGACCGGAACAACAGCGGCACTTTTGACGAGGGCGATGAGCTGATCCGCGCAAACGCGGTGCGGCTGGACCGTATGGGACAAACCCGCCTGCACGACGATGGCGTCATACGCATCACCCAGATGCAGCAGTACTATGAGAACAACATGGAGATCAACCTCGGCTCCGTCCCCAATCCGCTGCTGGTGCCGGTCATCAAAGAGTTTTCGTTTGTTTCCGATCCCAACCGCTTCAAACCGATGGATATCCCGTTCTATATGAGTGGAGTGGTCGACGGCATGGTACTGCGGCAGCGTGCCGGAGAACAGCGCGGTCTCGGCGGGGTGCGTGTACAGCTGCGTCAGATCGACGGTGACTTCGAAGAAACCATGCGAACCTTCTCCGACGGTTCTTATTACGCCATGGAAATACCGCCGGGGCGTTATGAAGCATGGGTGGATACCACACAGCAGGATTTTCTGAATGCGGTGGCCGACCCCGCCGTAATGCGTTTTGAAGTGGAAGCTTTGGCCGATGGCGATTTTTTGGAGAATATGGACTTTGTATTATATGATCGCCGGTCCGATGATGAACCCGATGAGGAGGAGGAGATGCTGGAAGAATACCGCCAAACCCTGACCGAAAGGGCCGAAAATGCCATGCGCAGCTATGTTGCCGCACAGCAAGCCTTTTACGAGATGAATTTTCGCCGGGCTCTTGAAAAGGTTGAAGAATCCCTGGAGCGGTATGAAACAGACCTCGGTTTGGCGCTGAAGGGGTCGGTGCTTTATGTGCATGGCCGCAACTCCGAGGCCGAGGAGTACTGGAACCGGGCTGCCGAACGGGATCCGGATATCAATATCCCGGATATTGATATGCTTGATATGATGATTCAACTGGAAGGCGAGGATATCGACTTATCAGAACGCTGGAATTGATAACCAAGTGTGACATGCTTTGAAAACCGATACGTATATCATGGATTTGAAATTTTATATGAGCTGGAAAAAAGACAAGATGCAGCTTACTGATAATAACAGAGGCCGGCACGGGCTTCAGTATCGAGAACGGCCCCGGTACGAGTCCCGGACCGGACCCCGGCATGAGTCCCGGACCGGACCCCGGCATGAGTCTTTTCTTTGGAAGGTCATCGGATTGTCCACGTTGTGGGGTGTTTTTGTGGTGCTGCCGCTGACCCTGATCCAGTCGGAAACTTCCGTTGCCGGGGTCGTTGACCGGCCGGTCGAAGGGGTTTATGCCGATGCAGCAATATTGCAGGCATCTTCCGGTTCGGCTGAACAGGATGCTGCCGGATCGGTGGGTCAGGATGTCGGTGAAGCCGCTTCCGAACGATTGATGCCTTCCGATTTGATCAACCGGGAGCGGTTGCGGACCGAGCCCGGCAGTCAACTCGAACCCGGGAGCATGACCTACATGCAGGTCATCAATCTGGAGCAACAAATCTCCGAGACCGTTTCCAGGGCTCTGAACCAACATATTGAACCCGAGCACTACCTGCTTCATGTAAGTGTTGAGGTATCCACCCGCTATTATCAGCAGGAAATGACCGTTCCGGCGGTTCAGGAAGAGCCGATGGATGTCGATGAAAGATTTCCCGGCCTGCCGTTTGTGCCGCCTGAACTCAGAAGAGAGCTGGAACTCGTCCGGCAGCAGGGAGATGGGACTGTTGAAACGCGTGAGGTACATGTCCCCGAAATCGACCGGTTCCATATTATCCTCTGGGCCGATACGAACCTGACCGAAACGGAGATGGATCTGATGCGCCAGGTAGTCGGGGCCAAAGTGGCGCTGGACCCCGACCGCGGCGATACTTTCGAACTCATCCGGCAACCGTTTCCCGACAGAGCCGGACCGGAAGTCGCCGCCGCCGAATCCGATCCGTATTTTTATCTGTTGTTGACGGCACTCATCCTCTTTGCTCTGCTGATCGGACTGCTTGCCTGGTATTTCCGGTTTTTTATCAAGCGTCAAAAGTCGGGTCAGGTCGGTGAAACCAAGCCGATGGCTTCCGGAGACACTGCAGCACCGGCATTTTCCTACATTGACCAGGGAACCAGACAGGTAATGCTCCAGGAAGGCAACGGGCCGCAGGTGGATTCGAATATGTCATCCAAAGAATATGTGATGCAGGTGATATTGCAGTATCCTGAAGAAATCGGCCGGCTTTTTACTTGGTGGCATGAAAACGACAAAGAAGAAGGTTTGCAACGGGCGGCATTGATCCTGCAAAGTATCGATCCCAAACTGCTTGGGGTGTTGCGCAATTCGATGAGCAGGGTAGTCTTTCAAAAACTTGAGGAACTCATGCAGACGCCGCTCCCCCGGTCGTCAGAAAAAAAAGAGGAGCTGTTGCAACAGTTCGCTGAACAACTTCGCATGCGCCGGCAACAATCCGACGGTAAAACCGGCTTCTCCGTGCTTCCATCTTTTGATTTTGTGCACTATACCTCTGATGAAAAACTTGTGGAGATCCTTCGTTCGGAAACCGATCGGGTGAAAGCGCTGGTTATCAGTCACCTGCCGGATGACCGCAAGGGGGCATTGCTGGAAGAATTCGGACTGGAGGAAGCCGCCCGGATTCTGTTCTGCCTGCCGCAGGTTCGCAATTTCCCTTTTTCCGAATATGAGCGGATTGCTTCCAAAATGTTTGAACAGACTCATCATCTGAGTGGAAGTGATATGAGTATCAGTGAACGGGATGTCGCGCAAATTGTGGAGGTGATCGAGTCTCTTCCGGTCTCCGACCAGGAAAAATACATCCGGCAGCTGGATCATATCGTATCGGATCTGGCCGATGTGGTCCGGGAGCGCGTAATAACCATGGAGCGGATATCCGAACTGGACGACGATATGATCGAAGAAGCGGTAGACTCCCTTTCCCGGGAAGATCTGGCGGCGGTATTGGTGGGTACCGATGAAGCGATGCGTACCCGTCTGCTCCGGTTCCGTCCCCGAAGAGAAGAAAAGCTGATCCGGGAAGAAATTGAAGAGCAGGTATTTTTGAGCCGTGAAGAGATTGATGCATCACGCGCCAGGTTACTTGACAAACTGCGCGAAATCCGTGACCGGAAACGGGGTAAAGCCGGCCGAATGCTGCACGCTCAAAATATTGCAAACCAAACAGAATATACAAAATCATAACCGTCCTGGATGACATGAACGACATGCTGATCTGGCAAAATTTACGGAGCTCCCTTCCACTGCTTCTTCTGACACTGGTGGTACTGGCGACCGGCGTGTGGTCGTGCACGACATCCAGCCATGTCCCACTCTCTGTTCGTGAAAAGCAGGAGCGGGCGGAAGAATCCGGTGCTGTTGAAGTGGAGCCGGCAGACCTGTCGGTGGTTGATGAAGCAGAGTTGCAGCGCCGGGAAGAGGAGCGCCAACAGAAAATGGAAGAGCTGGATTCCGACTACTACGCACGCACCAACCGTGCCCTTTCGCAATATGTAAAAGCCCAGGAGGCCTTTTTTGAAAGGCAGTATCCCCAGGCGTTGCGTCTTGTGCGCAGCGGACTGGAATCTATGGAGATGGCGGATCTCTATGCCCTTAAAGGGGCTATTCACAACGCACTGGGGCAGCATGATGAAGCCGTAGCGGACTGGCGCAGAGCTGTGGATATGAATCCTGAAGTCGTCAGCCGGCTGTATCCCGGTCTGCCGCAGTGGTATGAAACCACGCAAAACTGAACTTTCAAAACAGTA